>NZ_JBZMXT010000050.1:0-16113 GCF_058506495.1 Methyloceanibacter sp.
CAAGCGGCGGCCAGTCGTCCGGCGCTCTTGGCGATATTCTTGGCAACCTTGGAAACATGCTCGGCTCTCCCAGCGGCGTCGGCGGGATGAGCAAAGGCGAGCTGGGCGGTCTCGGCGCCCTGGCAGGCGCCATACTTGGCGGAGGCGGAAGCTCCGCGAAGGGCGCGGTTGGCGGCAGCGCGATGGCCATACTTGGGACACTAGCTCTTTCCGCGCTTAAGAACTGGCAGGCTCAGGCCGCGAGCGGCGGCGACAGCGTCAACGCGCTCGGGCTCTCCGAAACCGAAGTGCGGCAAATTTCAGCCCCAGAGACAGCCGAGCTGTGCCTGCGTGGCATGATTGAGGCGATCAAATCTGACGGCGAGGTCTCGCGAGACGAGATCGAAAAGTTGACCGGCAAACTCGCAGAGGGCGGCATTACCGACGAAGAAAAAGAGTTTGTTCAAGCCGAGATGGCGAAGCCGCAAGATCTTGCTGGATTGGTGAATGCGATTCCCAATCCTGAAGTCGGCATCCAGGTTTACGCCGCATCGCTAATGGCGATCTCTGTCGACACCCCGGCGGAGCGCGCCTTCCTAGAAGGACTTGCCGACGGCACCGGCATTGCGCCTGACGCCGTCGCGCGCCTGCATCAGTTGGTCGGCGCACCATCCGCCTAGCAGGCGATCCGCCCTCAGCAGAACCGAAAGGGACCGTCACGCGCATGGGATGCACTTGGCGGTCCTCTCCAAGGGCCTTCAACCTCTTCTCAAGGGCCCGAAATCCGAAGAAAGGAAACGACATGGGTTTTTTTGATTTCGTCAAGAATGCGGGCAAGAGCCTGTTCGGTTCGAGCGCCGAGGCCGCGGATACCGACCCCGCCGAAGCCATTGCGAAGGAAGTCGGTGACCCAAGCCTTGCGGACAAGATTAAGGTCGAAGTGGAAGGCGAGACCGTAAAGGTCAGCGGCGATGTGCCCGATCAAGAGACCCGCGAGAAAATTATTGTTGCTGCCGGCAACGTAGACGGCATCTCGAAGGTCGACGAAGAATTGAAACCGGCGGACGACAAGCCCGAGGGCAAATTCCACACGGTGGCCAAGGGCGACACACTTTGGGCCATCGCGGAGAAGTTTTACGGCGACGGTTCCAAATATCATACCATCTTCGAGGCGAATAAGCCCATGCTCTCGCACCCCGACAAGATCTATCCGGGTCAGCTCCTGCGCATTCCAGTGTTCGTCGATTAGGTAGGAGAGGATCCGCACCGGCGAGCATTGCAGCAACCACATTCGAACCAGGCGATGCAGACGGCGGTGTTTTGGGCTGCCGTTTTCTCCTAATGCGCGCTGTGTCTTAATCGGATTTGCCTAGGCCCCGGAGCGCGACGGCTCTCGATTGCCATCTGCACTATTCTTCCGTTAGACACGACGCATGAGCGTTCAAGATAGCTTCATCCTGACGGGGATCATTGCCGGCCTTGGGGTCACGCTCGTCGGGCTCATGTTCCTGCTTCTCGGGCATTTCGCGTTTCGGCGATTTGGTGACGAGGATACGAAGGACGTCGCAGGGGTCGTAGGCTTCCGCGTCTCGGCTATTTTCGGCATTGCTTGCGGTCTGATCTTCGCCGCATCCGCCGCCTACTTGATCGAGGCCAAGCGCGATCTTCAAGAAGAAGCGCGTTTGATCGGAACACTGCAATTCATTGTGGCCAACGCGGACGGTCTTTCGAACAAGGAAGAGGTCCAAGATAACCTGAATGCGTTTGCCGCACGGTCACTAAGAGAGTTCTTGACGCCCGAGGGCGTGGGTAGTGCTGGCCGCGTCACGAGCAACTATTTGGGCGATAGCTGCCGCAGCATGATACAGCAGGAGGGTGACGAGCCGCACATCGCCTGGGCTAAGGACGAGTTCCAGCGATCATGCAGCAAACTCATCGACTTGCGCGGAAAGAAGCTGATTGGGTCGCGCGAGCCCTTGGTCTCAACGCCGTTTTGGGCGTTCTTCGCGATCTGCTTTGTATTTCTCGCGTTCCTGTTTGGTGTCTTCGCGCTGACGCCCATCAACGTGGCGTTCGCGTGCATCTTCTTCTTTACGACGGGAATCACCGGCTCAATCATCTATGCCATGAGTAATCCCTACCAAGAGCCCGGCAAGGTCGACCCGCAGCCCCTGATGCTCTTGCTCGAAGGCGCCAACAAAGCGCGTATCGCAAATTAGTCGAGAGACCGCGGAGCAGGCCTTCTGTGCGACCGCGGTCGTAGGCCCCACCAAGCGACTTGCATTGAGTTACGAAACCGTAAGGCTTTCGGCAGCCGTGTGGCTCAAAGCGCCAAAAATGTCAAAGAGTTGCCGACATTCGGTCGAGCGGCTGCCCCCTTCGCCTGCCATAAGGGAGAAGTTTAGGGAGTGGAGTACCGAAATGACAATTCTATCGCTTTTGACCAGCATCGTTCTCGTTGGACTGGTCTATGGCCTGAGCTTCTTGCCGTCCGCGTCCTTGGCGCGCCCCGATGACGAAGTGGGCCTTGGACTAATCGAGACGGTGGCTTAGGCAGACTACGCTACGGGCATTGCGCGCGCGAAGCGCAGCATTCTCGAAAAGCAACACCACTACCGAGCGAACGACCGTCGTTCCACAAAAAGAAAACGGCCGGAACAAATTCCGGCCGTTCTTGTTTTCCAACAGCGTCACGGGCGGCCGCGGAGGCTCAGCCCTTGATTTGGGCAGCCTTGTCGAGCAGCGCCTGTGCTTGGCGGATCGAGGCGATGTCGATCAATCGGCCATCGAGTGACACCGCGCCCTTGCCTTCTTTGGCTGCCTGCTCCATCGCATCGACAATGCGCTTCGCCTTCTCGACTTCGGCGGCGGCCGGCGAGAAGACTTCATTCGCCAACGGAATCTGAGAGGGATGGATCGCCCACTTGCCCTCGAACCCGAGAACAGCGGCGCGCTTCGCAGCGGCCTTGTAGCCGTCGGCGTCGGAGAAGTCTCCGAAAGGTCCGTCGATCGGACGCAGGCCATAAGCTCGGCAGGCCACCATCATGCGTGACAGCGCAAAATGCCAAGGATCGCCCCAGTGATAGTCGCGCTTGCCGTCCGCATCAGCGTCAGTCAGGACGCCGTGGTCGGGATGAGGACCACCAATACCAACCGTCCGAGCCCGCGTGGACGCGGCGTAGTCCGCAACGCCGAAGCTCATCGCCTCGACGCGTGGGCTCGACTGGGCGATGGCCTCCACATTCGCCATCCCGAGTGCTGTCTCGATAAGAAGCTCAAGGCCGAGCTTCTTTTCGTATTTCTTGTACTGCTCGACCTGCGTGACGAGCATGTCGATGGCATAAACATCCTCGGGCACGCCGACCTTGGGGATAAGAATCATGTCAAGGCGCGGGCAGTTCTCAAGCACATCGATTACATCGCGATAGGCGTAATGGGTGTCGAGACCATTGATGCGGATCATCATGGTCTTATTGCCCCAGTCGATGTCATTGAGCCCCTGAATGATGTTCTTGCGGGCCTGCTCCTTGTCGTCTGGCGCGACGGCGTCCTCAAGATCGAGGAAAATGACGTCCGCGGCGCTGGCTGCGGCCTTCTCGAACATGCCGGGGTTGGAACCGGGCACAGCCAGCTCCGAACGATGCAGGCGCGGCGTAGCCTGCTGGATCAGCGTAAAACTCATTTCATTCTCCTCCTGATTTAGCCTGTGGCGCCGAGTCCGGCGGCCACGGTATTGATGGAAAGCAACAACGCGGATTTGTACGACTCGCGCTCCTGCTCGTTTTCGCTCGCTCTGAACCGGCGCAGCAGCTCGACCTGTTCCCGGCTCACTTGATTGACCGTGGACAGCCTATCGGCCAGCGACGCACGGAATTGCTCGAAACGCTCACCCGGGAATGCGCTACCCGATATCGAGAGCACCATCTCCTTCGTAAGCGCGTATTCCTGTTCGATCATCGAAAATATTTCTTCCCGCACCTGCTCATCGGACACCAGGCTTGCATAATCTCGGGCGATTCTGAGATCTACGCGGGCGAGCGCTTTCTCGACTTCGTCGACAATCAGACGCATCAGACGTGACTCGTTGAACATGTCGCCGAGCAACCGCGCGCCCTTGTCGCCACGCACGTCCAGGAAACTCTGAATGGCACTGCCGACGCCGTACCAGTTGGTGATCATGTGCCGGTTCTGGGACCAAGCAAACACCCACGGAATCGCCCGCAAGTCCTTCAACGAACTTGCACCGAAACGGCGTGCGGGACGCGAGCCGATATTGAGGAGTGAGATTTCCTCCAATGGACTGGCAGCCTGAAAGTAATCGACGAGGTTCGGGTTGGACAGCAGCTTGTCGTAGGCAACGCGCGAAAGCCCCGATAGGGCTTCCAAGGCATCGTCAAATTCGCCGCTCGGTTTAAGGGCCGCCTCTCGCTCGGACATCAACGCATGCTCGAGGACACTCGAGGCGAGAAGCTCCATCTGATAGAGGGCCGTTCCCTTGTTCGCATATTTTGAGGAGACGACTTCACCCTGCTCAGTGACCCGATATCGGCCGCGGATTGACCCCGCGGGCTGAGCGGCAATGGCGCGGCCGGTCGGCGCGCCGCCACGTGAGACCGAGCCGCCTCGGCCATGGAAGAACGAGATCGGCGTGCCAGCGCTCTCGCCCACGCGTGTGAGCTGTTGTTGGGCCTTTGCCAGCTCCCAATTTGCGGCGACATAGCCACCATCCTTATTGGAGTCCGAGTAGCCGAGCATGACTTCCTGAAGCCCGCCCTGCCAATGAGTTGAGCGGCGGATCAGTGGGATCGCCAAGGCCTCACGCATAATGGCCGGGGCGGCGCGCAGATCGTCGATCGTTTCGAAAAGCGGGACAATCGGCAAAGAGCAAATCTCCGTTCCTGCCGCGTCCAAAAACAACCCACCGTGTTTTGCGAGCAGATAGGCACCAAGAATGTCGTCGACCGAGCGGGTCATTGAAATGATAAAGGACCCATAAGAGTCAGGATCGAGACCGCGGCGAATTTCCGCCGCCTGCTTGAACATCGCGATGGTCTCTTCCGCCTCGGACGGTATCGGCTCGTTCGAACCATCGGTCGGCAGAGGACGAGCGAGCGCTTGCAGAAGCCATGCCCGCCATTCCGGAGAGCCGAGTTCTGGCGGGTCGCTTTTCGAAGAGCCCTCGCTGGCCCACCACAAGGCCTGGACCGCTTGTGTGGTCCGGGTCGTGTTCTCCCGAAGATCGAGCCGAACTGTCGAGAACCGGAAGAGCTCCACGGCACGCCGGACGGGTCGAACCATATCGTTTGCAATGGTCGGACTGTTTACGTCGCTGAGGGCGCGCTCCATCCGCCGCAAGTCGTGAATCAGCTCATCGGCATTTGTGTAATGGGGTGTGCCGACTTCGATATCTTTGCCGTTGGCGCGCTGCATCGTGGCGTCGAGCTTGCGCAGTATGCAGGTGAGAAACTGCCGGTAGGGCTCGCCGGGGTTCCGCTCAGCGATCGCCTCCCCGTCGCCGCTTGCGCGCAGTTCCCCCGCCAATTCTTCTTGGAAGGTCTCCGGGATCGGAAGCGCGCGTTGGCTAATCGACATAGAGCGCGCCAAGGCAACGAGGCGCCCGTAATAGTAGTTCAAGGCCGCCATGGCATTCTTGCGAAGCGCCCAGCCCGTGACTTCTGTCGTTACGAACGGGTTTCCGTCGCGGTCGCCGCCGATCCAGGAACCGAATTGGAAGAAGGGCGGCAGGTCGAACTGCTCGTCCGGATAATGTCGCTTCAAGGCGCCTTGAAGGAGCTCCAGAACCTCTGGCGCCCTTTCGAACAAAGCCTCGTCGAAAAAATGGAGACCACGGAGCACTTCGTGCTCAACCGTGGGCTTTTGCAAGTGAAGCTCGCCGGTCATCCAGACCAATTCGATCTGGTCCCGAATGTTGGCGATAATGGTATAGCGTTCGCGCTTGGTCCAACGCGCGTTCTCGAGCTCCAGGAGCAACAGATAGATCTTGCGATACTTCTCGAGAACCGTAATGCGTTTTGATTCTGTCGGATGGGCGGTAATCACCGGGCGAATGCGCAGGTTCTGCAGCAGTGTCTCGATCTCGCGAGGACCAACGCCGACACCCTTCGCTCGGTCGATAACGTTGTCAAACGACCCAAGAAGATCGTCACGGCCGCGCTCGCGCTCAATATGCCGGCGCCGGCGCATCGTCGCGTTCTGATCGGCGATGGACAAAAGATGGAACCAGATTCCTTGCGCCGACAGGGCGCGCGACATCAATTCGGGCGAGTACTCCGCGATGGAGATCTCAGCCCCGCCCGCCAAGATCGGTTCGATCGCCGGCTCGTGGCGCCGCACTACGTCTAAGAGTAGCTCGAACAAGAGCTGCGCGGCGTACTTTGGCGATGTTCCCGTGATCAGAGCAGTATTACTGGTCTGATCTACCACATCGCTAGTTCTGACATCCTCATTCATCGCCAATGTCCGCACTCCGACTTCGCTGATCGGTCTTGGATCTGTCACTCAGTAGCTCGCGCGGACCCCCAGCACGCTCTGATCCGATCGCCGGGTCCGGCGACCGGTGGTGCGGTGGAGCCAGGCGGTCCCACCTGCAATTGTTTGCCTTCCGGGGAAGGCCCAGAATCAGCATAGGCGCCGTCCATGACCTGGGCGCGTCCAGCGCTCTCCTTCTCTCCTTAGGCTCCCAGAACCTTGGCCACAGTCGTACCGAACTCGCTTGGGTTCGGCGCCACAGTCAGCCCGTTCGCCTTCATGATTTCCGCCTTCTCGGCTGCGCTGTCGCCAGCCGCCGAAATGATCGCGCCGGCATGACCCATGCGACGTCCCTTCGGCGCGGTAAGACCCGCAACGAAGCCAACAACGGGCTTAGCCATGTTGTCTTTGATCCAAGCAGACGCCTCAGCTTCCTGCGGACCGCCGATCTCGCCGATCATCAGCACGGCATCGGTTTCGGGATCTTCTTCAAACAAGGCGAGGTGATCCAAAAACGAGGATCCGTTGATCGGGTCGCCGCCAATACCGACCGACGTCGAAATGCCGATCCCATGCTCCTTCATTTGCGCGGCTGCCTCGTAACCGAGCGTACCGGAGCGCGATATCACACCGACCTTACCTTGAAGGTAAATGTGCCCCGGCATGATACCGAGCATGGACTTCCCGGGACTGATGATGCCCGCACAGTTGGGGCCAACCATCATAGTCCGGCGATCGCGCGGATAGCGCATCAGGTAGCGCTTCACCCGCATCATGTCTTGCGCCGGAATGCCGTCGGTGATGGAGCAGACCAGCCTTATACCTGCATCTGCGCATTCCATGATTGCATCAGCACAGAACGCTGGCGCCACAAAGGTGATTGACGCCTCGGCGCCCGTTTCCTTAACGGCTTCCTTGACCGTATTAAAAAGAGGACGATCGAGGTGCCGGCCGCCGCCTTTTCCCGGGGTCACGCCACCAACCACGTTCGTACCGTACTCAATCATTTCCCGCGCGTGGAAGGTGCCCTTGTCTCCGGTCATGCCTTGAACAATCACCGGGGTTCTCTCGTCAATTAAGATGCTCATTACAGATCTCCGATCATCGCCCCTACGCAGCCTGCAGTTTGCCCTGACAGGCCTGAACAGCCTTCTCAGCGGCCTCGGACAACGTGTCTGCCGTGATGAGCTTAAGCCCACTCTCTTCTAAGATTTTACGGCCATCTTCCACATTCGTCCCGGCAAGGCGCACAACTAGCGGAACCTTGATGTCAAGATTTCCGCAGGCTTGAACCACACCCTTAGCGACCCAGTCGCAACGATTGATGCCGGCGAAGATGTTCACCAGGATCGCCTTCACATTGGCATCGGAAACAACCAGCTTCATGGCCGTCTCAATGCGGTCCGGCGAAGCCCCGCCGCCCACATCAAGGAAGTTAGCCGGCTCACCGCCCGCATGCTTGATCATGTCCATGGTGGCCATGGCAAGACCCGCTCCGTTAACGATGCAGCCAATATCTCCATCGAGGCCGATATAATTGAGATTGTGCTCCGCGGCTTGGGCCTCACGTGGATCCTGCTGCGAGGGGTCGTACATGTCAGAAACGCCGTGACGCCGGAAGAGTGCGTTGTCGTCGAATGACATCTTCGCGTCGAGTGCAAGCACGCGGTCGTCCTTCGTCACGACCAGCGGGTTGATCTCGAGCATCTGGGCGTCGCAGTCGCGGAATGCGCGGTAGGCATTCACGATCGTCGAGACGCAACTCTGAGCCTGCTTAATTGTGAGGCCGAGTTGGAACGCCAATTCTCGTGCTTGAAACGACTGCAAACCCACCGCCGGCTCGACAATGACCTGAAGAATGGCATCGGGATTGGTTTTGGCGAGTTCCTCAATCTCCATCCCGCCTTCCTGCGAGGCAATCACGCGAATGCGCTCTGCTTTCCGGTCTAGTACGTAACCAAGATACAGTTCCTTTTCGAAAGGTTCTGCCGCCTCCACGTAAACACGCTGCACGGGCTTGCCTTCTGGACCCGTCTGGTTCGTCACCAAACGCTTGCCCAGCAGTTCCTGCGCTGCCTCACGGACCTCGTGATAGGTCTTGCAAATCTTAATGCCGCCGGCCTTACCGCGAGCGCCGGCGTGGATCTGCGCCTTGACCGCCCAGCTCCAGCCGCCAAGTTCCGTCGCCGCATAAACGGCCTGATCGGGGCTGAAAGCAACCGCACCCTTCGGCACTGGTACGCCGAAGCTGCCCAGAAGTTCTTTGGCTTGATACTCGTGAACGTCCACGTCGTTCCTCCTTCTACAAAGTCAGCTCGCCGGGCCTTCTCATTCGGAAGTCCACGCCGAGGGGCGTCAACTAACCTTGCCCTTTACGATCTCGTATGCCTTCTCGGTCGTTGCTTCCGCACCGGCGAGAAGACCCTCCAGTTCACTCAGCTTAGACTCCACAAAGCTCGCGTCGGAAATCATTTTTGCATTGATATAGACATTTAAGGCTGCACTCCGAAGTGCTGCGCATGCAGACAGAACCGCAACGCCAGCATCGGAGATCACATTAATGTTGCCCTTCTCAGACGCGATAAGTGACAGATCGATGACGTCTCGCGCCAAACGGCAGCAGCGGATCGGAACTTCCGTCGCCATCTTGAGCGCATCCTGAATTGCTGCAGCGCGTGCAGCTTTTTCGTCGTCGGTCTCCTTGGGCATTCCATAGGCGCCCATAACCGTATCGAAGGCCTGGACGTCGTCCTGAATCATCGCCGTCATCCGATGACGCAGATCCTCGGCTTTCGCCAAGACATCTTTCAGCTCGTCTTCAACGTCCGCATACTTCTTTTTGCCGATCGTCAAATTGCAGACCATACTGACGAGAGCTGCTCCCATACCGCCAAGAATTGCAGCAGCGCTGCCCCCACCCGGCGTTGCAGCACTTGAGGCGAGCTGATCAAGGAAAGGCTCGATCGCGGTATCTTTGATCTCGGTCATCAGGCCATCTCTTTCGCAAGCGCATAGATCTCCTCGGCATCGTAAACGCCCTCAGAGCTTTCGAACATCTTGGCAATGCACTCTCGGTGCAGCTTGAGCTTGAGTCCGCCAATCCCAAGTGCGCCGTAACCGATCTTGCCGTTGTAATCTTTGCCTTTGTCCATGGCGTCCACACCCTCAATACCCATGGGCGGCTGCGCGTTCACATCGGCCAGAAGCTCAATATTCGGGTTGTTCTCCCAAGCCGACTTCGGAAGCAACTGCACGCCGATGGCTCCGGCGGAGTAGACAATATTGGCGTCTTTCACAGCTTCGCTGCGCTCTTCATCTGTTGCTCCCGCAGCGCCCGAGACCTTAAATCCGAAGCGATCCTCGATAACCTTTGCCGCCTCCTCCGCGCGTTCTTTCGTGCGCGACGTAATGGTGACATCGCACCCTTCCATGCCAAAGAAGCCCGCTGCGCGCATACCCACAGGCCCCGTGCCGGCAAGCACGACGGCTTTCTTGCCCTTGAGATCGCGTCCCTTGGCAAGGAGCGCCACGCCAGCGGCCGCCGTCGTGTTCGAACCATTGGAGTCCAGCATTACGGAAACTCGGAATGGGCCGAAGAAGTGCTTCTTCACCTTCTCGTAGAGCTCTTCGCCCTTGGCCATGTTGCCACCGCCTACGAAGATCGCGGTGTTTTGCTTATCTTTTCCTCCGCGCGTGTAAATGCAGCCGTCGATCAGTGCACCGACGTTCTCAGGCGTAACACCTGCGTAGCCCGTGACAATGTCGGCACCGCCATCGTAACCGACGACAGTATCGAAAATGCTCGGCATCGGATCGGTGTCGAACAAGAACAGCAGTTTCTTCATTTTGAATTCCCTTTACGCGCTATTCGACGACATTCTGCGGGCTACCCGCAACAAACGCATCGATATTATCCATCAGCTGGTCTGCCAGAATCTGCATGGCCTCGCGGCTTGCCCACGCGACGTGGGGCGTGACGATGAAGTTCGGCAGTTTGAGATCGAGAAGAATGTTGCCTTCTTTCGGAGGCTCCGTCGTAAGCACGTCGAACCCTGCGCCCGCGATGGTGCCAGCCTTTAAAGCCTCGGCAAGAGCGACCTCGTCGACCAGGCCGCCACGCGCCGTGTTGATCAAGATCGAGGTCGGCTTCATCATCTTCAGCTCTTTCTCGCCAATCATGTTGGCCGTCTCCGGCGTCAACGGGCAGTGCAGCGTGATGACGTCGCTTTCCTTCAGCACGGTCTCGAGATCGACAAGCCCATCCTGCGGGAAGACATCGTAGGGCAGGATCTTCATGCCAAGGCACTCTGCCCGCTTGGCAACGGCCTTGCCGATGGCGCCATAGCCGATGATACCCATTGTCGAGTCCGCAATATCGCGGATGGGATGATCGAAGAAGCAGAACTGATCGACCTCGGCCCAGCGCCCATTGCGCGTGTCCTCGATGTAAGCGAGTAGATTGCGGCGCAAGGCGAACATCAACGCCAAGACATGTTCTGGAACCGTGTTGAAGGCATAACCGCGGATATTGACGACCGTAATGCCGTTGGCCTTGCAGTAGGCCTTGTCGACGACGTCGGTGCCCGTTGCAGCCACGGCGATCAGCTTCAACTTCGGCAGCTGCTTGAGGACCTCCTCGCGCATCGGCACCTTGTTTATGATCGCGATGGTCGCGTCTTTCAGACGATCAACAATGTCCTCAGGCGTCCAAGTCGATTGATGCTCGGTATAATTGTGCGGGAAACTGGCTGAGCGGACGTCGGCGCCAACCGACTCGCGGTCGAGGAAAACGATTTCGTGTTCCACGGAACCCCCCTATCTGTCCGACGGGCAGCAACCACCCGCGCTGTGAAGTCCTCCGGGGCGGAAGCAGCCCGGCAGGGACGATGTTTCATCATGAACCTAGCGCTTACTCAAAAAGTGCCTGGCCCCTTACTCCGCGGCCAGGCGCTGATCGGCGGCGCCATTAGCGGTACGGAAATACTCTTGCGCGGCGGCCACGCCCGAACCGGGCTCGACCTGAATGCCGACATCGCGCATGGACATCTCGGCACCGGAAATAGCGCCAAGCAACATCAGTTCGTTGAGATCGCCAAGGTGGCCGATACGGAATAGCTTGCCTGCGACCTCAGACAGCCCCGCGCCGAGCGCGAGGTTATAGCGGCGGAACGCCCTCTCGATGACTTCGGCGCCGTTGAAACCCTCGGGCACCATAATCGCGCTAACCGTGTCGGAGTGCCATTTCGGCTCCTTCGCGCAGAGTGATAGGCCCCACGCGTCGACGGCAGCTCGCGTACCGCCGGCGAGGAACCGATGGCGGGCGAAGACATTTTCGAGGCCTTCCTCGAACATCATCGTCAAGGCTTCGCGCAAGCCATACAGCAGCGGCAACGCCGGCGTGTACGGAAAATATCCGTTCGCATTAGCGTTAAATTGGTCCGCCAGGTCGAAATAGGCGCGCGTGCACTTCGCATCTTGCATCTTCGCCAGCGCCTTCTGGCTGGCGCAGACAATGCCGAGCCCAGCCGGCAACATCATACCCTTCTGGGAGCCGGTGATCGCCAAATCGACGCCCCACTCGTCGAAGCGGAAATCGATGCTGCCGATGGAACTGACGCCATCGACATAAAGAAGCGCTGGATGCTGGGCTGCATCGATTGCACGGCGTACGGCCGCTACATCGGATGTAACGCCCGTAGCGGTCTCGTTGTGGACCACCATTACGCCCTTGATTTCATGGGCTTTATCGTCTCTTAGAACTTCCTCTATCCGGTCCGGATTGGCACCGGTTCCCCATTCTTCTTCCTGGACGATGACCTCAAGCCCGTGGCGGCGAGCGAGATCAATCCAAAGATGGCTGAATTGGCCGAAGCGCGGGGCCAGCACCTTGTCCCTCGGCGTCAGTGTGTTGGTCAGAGCCGACTCCCACGCGCCTGTACCGCTTGCGGGGAAGACGACGACCTGCCCGTGCTTGGTCTGGAAGACCTTCTTCAATTCCGAGAAAAGCGGAATTGTGAGGCTGGGGAAGTCGGGAGACCGATGATCCTCCATCGGAACGTGCATCGCCCGGAGGATTCTATCGGGCACATTCGTCGGCCCTGGCACAAATAGAAAATTACGACCTGGCCGCCTGGCTCCAGCCATCGGTTTCCTCTCCTGGGAAGTTATTGGTTGCTTGGCGCCCCGACGGAGCCCGTGCATACGACTTTAGTATGGTGGTAGCGCCAGCTCGCGCGCCTGGCAACCCTTTTGCTTACCCGCGGGAAGGACGGCCTAGAATAGACCCGTGATCCTGCCTTCGGCGTCCAGTTCGATGTTGTTGGCGGCTGGAACCCGCGGCAGACCGGGCATTGTCATGATGTCTCCGCAGATGACCACGACGAACTCGGCGCCCGCTGAAAGCCTGACCTCGCGGACCGGTATTGTGTGGCCGAGCGGCACACCCTTCCTGTCGGGGTTGGTCGTGAAGCTGTACTGGGTCTTCGCGATGCAAATCGGCAGCTTTCCAAAGCCGTTCTTCTCAAGCTCAGCGAACTTGTCGCGCACCGCCTTGGGCCCGCTAATGTCCTCGGCGCCGTAGATTTCTTGCGCCACCGTCCGGACTTTGTCCCAAAGAGGCATGTCATCCGGATAGAGCGGCTGGAAGTCCGAAGGCTTGGTGTCGATCGTCTTGACAACGCATTCCGCCAGCTCCTCGGCACCCTTTCCGCCCAGCGCCCAGTGATCGGACATGACACACTCGGCGCTGGCAGTCGTGCACAGCCGCTTGAGCAGCGCGATCTCATCGTCCGTATCGAGCGAGAACCGGTTGACCGCTACGACCACAGGGACCTGAAACTTGCGCACATTCTCAATGTGCTTCTCGAGATTGGCGAAGCCCTTCTCAAGCGCGTCGAGGTTCTCTTTTTTGAGATCGTCCTTAGCGACGCCTCCGTGCATTTTCAGGGCCCGGATGGTCGCAACGATCACCACGCAATCCGGTTTGAGTCCGGCCTTGCGGCACTTTATGTCGAAGAATTTCTCCGCGCCAAGATCAGCACCGAAACCCGCTTCGGTCACGACATAGTCGGCGAGCTTCAGGGCAGCCTTCGTGGCGATCACGGAATTACAGCCGTGTGCGATATTCGCAAAGGGGCCCCCATGAATGAAGGCTGGGTTGTTCTCAAGCGTCTGGACCAAATTTGGCGCGAGCGCATCTTTGAGTAGCGCTGCCATGGCACCTGCCGCTGAGATTTGGTCTGCCGTCACCGCCGTCTTATCGCGCGTCTGACCCACCTGAATCTGCCCTAGACGGCGCTGCAAATCCGCCCGGTCTTTCGCCAGGCAGAAGATGGCCATGATTTCAGAAGCCACGACAATGTCGAAGCCGGCCTCGCGAGGAAAGCCGTTTGAAACTCCGCCCAGTGAGGTGACGATCGAGCGCAATGCGCGGTCGTTCATGTCGATACCGCGCCGCCATGTCACGCGTCGTGAGTCAATATCGAGCTTATTGCCCCAATAGATGTGGTTATCGATCATCGCCGCCAATAGATTGTTGGCCGCGCCGATCGCGTGGAAGTCGCCTGTGAAATGAAGGTTGATGTCCTCCATGGGCACGACTTGGGCATAGCCACCGCCAGCCGCACCGCCCTTCATGCCAAAGCAGGGGCCGAGACTGGGCTCGCGCAAACACATGATGGTCTTCTTGCCAATGAGGTTGAGCGCATCGCCAAGGCCGACGGTCGTCGTGGTCTTGCCCTCGCCGGCGGGCGTCGGGGTAATTGCTGTGACGAGAACGAGCTTGCCGTCTGGCTTGTCCTCAAGGCTGTCGATGTAGTCGAGAGAGACCTTCGCCTTGTAATGCCCGTAAGGAATGAGGTCTTCCGCATCGATCCCGAGCTTTTCCTTAGCCACATCGAGGATCGGCCGCATCGATGCCGCCTGACTGATCTCGATATCGGTTTTAGGTTTCTTGTGTTGTTCGCTCGAGCCCTCGGACATGATTGTCTACTCCCAACGTCTTTGCGTCTTTTAGAACACGCGATTGTTCGCGAAGCTGCCCGGCAGCGTATTCATTCGCTTGCCTTCTGGCAATCGTCTGTGCAGTTTCGTGGCCAATAACAAGCAACGGGGAGCGGAGGGGATCAGATGTCTCCAGACGAATTATTGAAAGCAATGTTCCAGGCTGGCGTTGATGCAGCGTTGCCATCGCTCTGCGTCCCTCCTCACCTTCCCGATCGCCCGGCAGGCCGCACTGTTATCATCGGAGCCGGCAAAGCCTCTGGCGCGATGGCGAAGGCGTTGGAAGACAGTTGGAGCGGCGCGCTCGATGGCGTCGTTGTCACGCGCTATGGCTATCGGCTCCCCACGGAACGGCTCGAGGTCGTCGAGGCCGCGCACCCCGTTCCGGACGCCGCGGGCCGCGAGGCCGCGCAACGCGTCTTCAAAGCGGTTCAGGGTCTTACCGAGGACGATCTCGTTGTAGCCCTTATTTCGGGTGGCGGGTCAGCGCTGCTGGCCGCCCCTGCAGCCGGCATTTCGCTCGAAGACAAACAGGCTGTGAACAAAGCGCTACTTGCGAGCGGCGCGACCATCTCCGAGATGAATACGGTGCGCAAGCACTTGTCCGCCATTAAGGGAGGCCGACTCGCCCAAGCCGCTTACCCGGCTAAGGTCGTGGCACTCATGATCTCCGACGTTCCCGGCGACGACGCCTCTATCATTGCGTCCGGCCCCACGGTCCCCGATCCATCCACCAATGCCGACGCAATCGCGATCGTCGAGAAATACCGGATCGACCTGCCTGCCAACGTCCGCCGGGTCCTAGAAACGATCGACGAGACGCCAAAGCCCGGCGACAAATGCTTCGACCGAGTTGAGAACGTCATGATCGCCACCCCACAAGCCTCACTCGAAGCCGCAGCGGCGGTCGCGCGCAAAGCCGGCATCACGCCGGTCATCCTCGGTGACAGCATCGAGGGCGAGTCCCGAGACGTGGGCCTCGTCCATGCGGGCATTGCGCGCCAATGTGCTATGCGCGGCCAACCGGCCGAGCCGCCCTGTGTGCTTATTTCGGGCGGCGAGACAACCGTGACCATCAAGTCGCCGGGCGGCAAGGGAGGACCCAACACCGACTTTCTGTTGTCTATGGCCATCGCGCTTGATGGAGCCCCTAACATCTACGCATTGGCCGGCGACACAGACGGCGTAGACGGCTCAGAGGACAATGCAGGCGCCCTCGTCTATCCCGATACTCTAAAACGCGCGGAAGCAGTCGGCATCAGCGCGAAGGCTCATCAAGCCAAAAATGATCCGTACACGTTTTTCCAGGGCATCGGCGATTTGCTCGAGACCGGCCCAACCATGACCAACGTCAATGACCTGCGGCTCGTGCTGATAACGCGGAAGGACTGAAGTCCTCGCCGACTAGGCGGCGCAACGGATGCACGTCGCGACAGTGGGGTCTGCTTCGATCCGTTTCTCGGCGATCTCCTCGCCGCAGGCGGTGCAGTAGCCGTACTCGCCCTCGTCGATGCGCTTGATGGCAGCCTCAATGCGCCGTGCCTCGTCGTGACGCCGCTGTTCCGAGGCCACAGCCATGGCTTGCACCTGCATGGCATCGATGCGCGAAACACGACCCACAGAGGTCTGGTCGAGCTCTACGGG
>NZ_JBZMXT010000051.1:0-15836 GCF_058506495.1 Methyloceanibacter sp.
GCATCCTGCGCCGTGTCGCCGAATGTGAAGATCCCGTGCTTATGAAGGATCAGCCCCTCTACGTCGGGTTTTTCATCGAAGACATCGGCGGCAATCTTTGCAAGATCGAAGCCCGGCGCGATGTAGGGGACAAAGCCCATGCGGCCGTTATAGACCTCGCGGGCCAAGGCCGTACCGTCGGGCTGATCGACCAGCGAAAGCACCGCCGCTGCGTGGGCGTGGTCCACGAATTTGTGTGGCAGAAATGCATGGAGAAGCGTTTCCACGGAAGGGTTAGGCGCAGCAGCGTTCAAAAGATTGAGGCGCTGCGTATTGACCATGGCTTCGTCGGAAAGTGCGTCGAGCGCTCTCATCTCCCGCAAGGGGCCGAGCTTCACTTCGGGAAGGCCCCAGGGTTCGATCTCCGCCATATCAGCGCCGGAGCCTTTGACCGCGATCACGTCGTGCTCTTGGCCTAGGTCGTCGACGGCGCGTGTCTTCACGGACGTGTTGCCACCGCCGTGCAAAACGAGCAGTGGATCCCGGCCGATCAGCCGCGTCGTGTAGACTCGAAGCGCGATGTCCTCATTGACGCCCTCGGCGCCATAGGCCTCGACGGCGCGCTTTGCGTCATCGTCATTCCATTGGCTTTTCATGGCGCGGGTTGTGGCAAGTTTCCGCGACCCCGGCAAGACGCGACCGCGTTTTTCCCGGCCCTAAGCCCACACGACGCGAATCCGAGCCTAAACGGCCGTCTTTGGACAGACATTTCTCATTTTTGCCTTGGGAAGATACGGATTCGAAACAAATTTGTTCGAATAATTAAACCTTGAGGGGTGTTTTGGGATTAGGGAGACAATGCTGTGGGTAGATTCCTGAACGCATATAAGCCTGAACGGCACTATATGCGGGGACCAGGCCCGAAATGGCATGCCAAGCACACGACTTCGCTGTTGTCCGCCGCTGGAGCGCAACCTGTTTCTGGCCCAAATCCGGCTGAAGAAGGCAGTTGGGCGAGAGATTTTCGGCTGATCGGCTGGATGGGGCCGATGGCCGCCGCGGTGACGCTCGGCTTTGTGGCTGTGATGGTGCTGGCATAGAGCGAAGACGGCCTGAGCCGTTTTTCGTAGCATTTACAGAATCCGCATGAGCGGCGGCAGGGATCGTGCCTGCCGAACAACGCTGTCAATTTAAAAGATTCGCGAAATTCAAGGCTCTGGGGTTCCCTTTTGGGCCATTGAGTTCCACTGTTAAGCATCACGAGGAAGGGTCCAAAGCTAAGAGAGGTATCTCATGCGCTCAGTTCTCTTCACGATCCTAGCGGGGCTTATCGCAGCACTTGTTGTGGCGAACCCCAAAACAGCGTCGGCCACGCCAGCTGCCGCAGTACTCAAATACAGCCCAGCGACAGTGTCGGAAATTGTACCTGTCCATCGGCGCTACAGGCGGCGGTACTACTATCGACGGCACTATTACCGGCCTTACAGATATTACCGCCGGCCCTATTATCGGCCGTACCGCTACTACGGACGCCGTTACTATCGTTACCCCTACTACGGTCGTAGGTATGGACGCCCACGCGTCAGTGTCTATGTAGGCATCTAGAGGCGGGCTGCCCCGTAACTTAGCTTCGGGAAACACGCGCGGCGTCCCTTGGGCGCCGCGCTTCTTTGTTTATGGCTTTGGTCCTAAAGCCACAGCACCCCTGCAAGGCCGGCCCCTAACATGGCCGCGAGGGTCAAAAGAAGCGGCTTGCCGAGCTTCGCCCCCCCTATCACAAAGGCGATCCCGCACTTCACAGCTGTGTTCACCAAGGCCGCAATCACGATCGCGATTACCGCGACATTAGCATCGCCGGTCTTCGCGAGTTCCGCCATGGAGAGCGTTATTGCGTCTACGTCCGTTAGCCCCGCAATGGCCGCGACGGCATAGACACCACTGTCGGAAAAATTGTCCTGTGCGATCTTCACCGCAACCAATACGACAGCAAAGAAAGCCGCGAATTTCGCTGCGGACGTGACGCTGAACGGGTTGCTCACCTGCAGATCTTCTTTGGCCCTGACTTCCGGTCCATCCGCATGCCTCCGGACGTAGATCAAGGCCGCTACCGCTGCCGCGACCAAAGCCATCGCCGCGAAGGGTATGAAGATTGGGCCGAGAAGAACGCGGTTGACCACCGCGACAACAACCAAGACACGCACGAACATGACCGCCCAAGCGACCAAGATCCCGCTCGCGAACGCCATAGTTTGCGTAGGGTTGGTACGAGCCCCCCGCGCAAAGGAAACCGTCACCGCCGTCGATGCAACAAGGCCACCGGCAAGACCTGTCAGGAGGGCGCCCTTCCCCGGCCCGAGCCACCGCGTCAGGGCGTAACCGACCAATGACAGGCCTGAAATAAGGACGACCAAGAGCCAGAGCTCGTAAGGGTTGATCGCTCCCCATGGGTCAATGGGCTTGTCGGGAAGAAGAGGCAGCGCGATGAAGGTCGCGATCAGCAGCTGAAGACCGGAATAGACGTCGTCCCAGCCGAGCTGCTTCACAAAGCCGTGCATCGGATTCTTGTATGCAAGGACCGCCGTGGTCACGACGGCCAGCGCGACGGCGATTTCTGCACCCCCCAACATCACAATCGCGCCCAGCACGAAGACGACAATCGCTGCGATCTCAGTCGTCAGCCCTAAAGACTGTTGCTGGCCCCGCGTCGTTACAACGTAGCCTGCGACCACGAAGGCGCCCGTGATCAGGAGTCCGGCCACTACGATCCAGTAGGAGTCGAATGCGCGTGCGAGCCAGGCCGTGCACGCCCCGAACAGCGCCAAAAGGATGAACGTGCGCAACCCGGCCGATTGTTCGGTCTTTGCTCGCCGCTCGCGGCGATGCTTCTCCCGCTCAATACCAACAAGAGCGCCGAGCAAGGCCGCGACACCGAAATGGATCGCATCGGACGTCAGGTCGTATTGCTCCATGGCCCGCCCTCCCCTCAGCGGAACCCAGACCGTCGCGGGCCCAGCGAGCTGTGCCTCTCTACGTCAGGAGTATAGCAGCGACAGACCCTCAGCTGACGCCGGGGTCACGCCACGCTCGGTAACGAAGCCCGTGACAAGCCGGGCCGGGGTTACATCGAAGGCATAGTTCGCCGCTGCAGAGCCGGGCGGAGCAATCTCAACCGTTGCGACATTTCCGTCCGGCAACTGTCCTGTCATATGAGTCACTTCGCTCGCGTCTCGCTGCTCGATCGGTATCCTTTGCCCGTCATCGAGCGTCCAATCGATGGTCGAATGAGGCAGTGCGACAAAGAACTGGACGCCGTTGTCCTTTGCGGCGAGCGCCTTCAAATAGGTGCCGATCTTGTTGGCTACGTCTCCGTTGGCCGTGGTGCGGTCCGCCCCCACGATGCACAAGTCCACAAGACCTGCCTGCATCAAATGACCGCCGGCATTGTCGGCGACGATCGTATGCGGCACACCATGGGCACCGAGTTCGAACGCGGTCAAGGACGCTCCCTGATTGCGCGGTCGGGTCTCATCCACCCAGACGTGGACGGAGATACCTTTGTCGAATGCCTTGTAGATAGGCGCGAGCGCCGTACCCCAATCCACCGTGGCGAGCCAGCCAGCGTTGCAGTGGGTGAGAATATTGACGGTCTCCCCCTTCTTGCGCTCCGCGTGGGCCTCAATCAAGCCGACGCCATGCTCACCAATCATGCGACAGGACTCCGCGTCCTGATCGCAAATCTCCGCAGCACGCGCAAACGCGTTAGCGACGCGCTCCTCTTTGGGCAAGGGCTCGAGAACCGCGCGCATTTCGTCGAGCGCCCAACGAAGGTTGACCGCCGTTGGCCTGGCTGCGGCGAGCGTCGCGCAAGCACTTGCGAGCCCCTCATCGGAAGAGTCCTCACGCATGGCAAGTGCCACCCCGTAAGCAGCCGTGGCGCCGATCAGTGGCGCCCCGCGCACCTGCATGGTGGCGATGGCCTTTGCCGCATCTTCAAGCGTTCGAAGAGTGACAATCTCCAGTGCGAAGGGAAGCTTCGTCTGGTCGATGATCTCCGCAGAGACACCATCGCTCCCAAGCCAGATCGTCCGGTAAGGTTTGCCGTCGATATTCATGGGACCGCCATAGCATACATGGCTCGGTCCGTAGAGACCCAAGTGGCGACCCGAGCAGCGACCCAAGTCGAGACCTAAGTCGCGTCCGGCCCTAGTCGCCTTCGAACGTTATGAGCGAATGGCATCGTACGCCAAGTTCCGCCAAGCGCGCGCAGCCGCCAAGATCAGGCAGATCGATAACGAACGCAGCACCAACAACCTCAGCCTTTAGCTGCCGCAGCAGCTCCACGGCCGCAACGGCGGTCCCACCCGTGGCAATAAGATCGTCCACAAGCAAGACCGGCTCGCCGGGGCTCAAAGCATCCTCATGTACCTCGATAACGTCGACGCCATATTCCAGTTCGTATTCCTGGCCAATGGCTTTGGCCGGCAGCTTGCCCTTCTTGCGGATTGGCACGAATCCACAATGCAGGCGATCCGCCGCAGCGCCACCGAGAATGAAACCGCGCGCTTCGATCCCCGCAACAGCCTCGATACGCTGATCCTGGAAAGGCGCCAGAAGCCGCTCCACCGACGCGCGCAAACCCGACGCGTGACCGAATAGCGTGGTTACGTCACGAAACATGATGCCGGGCTTCGGGTAGTCCGGAATCGTACGCACAAGCGACTTGAGATCGATATCGGCGGTCATCAGTTGGAAGCTCCAGTTCGAAGGGCGGAAGAGACGGCAGAACTCGCTTTGATAGCTGAACCAGCGTTGACTGACCAGAACTGGGGCGCCTAGCCCTTGAGGATCCTGCCAGCGACCGCGTCGAGCTTCTTGAGCAGCTCCGGGTCGCGCACTTCTGGCGCGGTGATAATGGCTGTGTCGAGCGCCCGGTCGGAACCTGAAGGGCAAGGCTCGTGCTCATGCGGGAAATCGCGCGCGAGCCTACCCACGAGGCGCGTCGCTTTCTCGGCATTCGCCGTCAGTATACGGATAATATCTTGCACTGTCACCGCATCGTGGTCTGGGTGCCAACAATCGAAGTCCGTCACCATGGCAACGGTCGCGTAGCAAAGCTCCGCCTCGCGGGCGAGTTTTGCCTCAGGCAGATTGGTCATTCCAACCACGGAATATCCCAAGTCCCTATAAGTGAGGCTCTCGGCAAGCGTGGAGAATTGTGGACCCTCCATGCACACATAGGTGCCACCGCGAACGAATGGGATCGCCTCCGCTTCGGCGGCCTCGGCAATACGCATACACAGGCGCGGCGCGACAGGGTGGGCCATAGATACGTGAGCGACGCACCCTGTGCCGAAGAACGATGAGGCACGGCCGTACGTCCGGTCTACAAATTGATCGGCAATTACAAACGTGCCCGGAGGCAATTCTTCCTTATATGACCCACAGGCAGACAGCGAGATCAGGTCAGTCACCCCGGCTCGCTTCAGCACGTCAATGTTTGCTCGATAGTTGATGTCGGAAGGTGAGAGCCGATGGCCTTTATCATGTCGCGGCAGGAAGACGATGGGCAGGCCATTGATATCGCCCAACCGAAGCGCTCCAGAGGGCTCGCCCCAGGGACTATCGATACGCTCTTCGTGCGCGTTTTGGAGGCCCGGTAGATCGTAGAGACCCGACCCGCCAATAATGCCGAGCACTGCTTTTGTCATGCATCCCTCAACTCGAATGAAACCGCGAAGGTCTTGAGAAAATGCCTTCGTCCGGCGCGTCCCCTAGTCGCCCAAGTGCATATAGACCACGGACCAGACATGGCTGCGGCGATTGTCCTCACCGACGGTCTCACCCTCTTTACGGGTATTCATAAGCCAAATCGGTCCCCGACCATTTAGCCCCAGCGGCTTCCCGTTGGCCTCCAGCGCCAGGATGTAGTCAGACCCTTCAATATCTTCGGGCGTGAGGTAGCCGCTGTATCCATTCGAAGCGACGAAGCGGGTTTTGACCTTGGCAGCCTCAACGGCAACCAAGACATCTTGCAAAAGCGGCCCTTTGAATAACGCCTCATCCCCAAGCTCGGCGGTGAGCGCCGTCACCGTCCCTTGGGGCAGTGCGAGAAGCATCTCCCGATCAAAGGCATAGGCGCTGTTGAAGCTGACCTTCAGGTCAGCCAGCGCGCTGTCGCGATCCCTGTCAAAGGCACCCCGGTTCGATTTGCCCACCAATCCGCCGATGGTCAGCAGAACCATACCCGCCGGCTCGGGCACACCGTCATCTTGAGCAACTGCAGCGCACGGAGACGCGGCGGCGAGGCCGACGAGCGCAACGCAAATATAGACGAAGGCTCGCATCATCGGCCGCGATTTAGGTTTCGGACTTCGCCGCGTGATCACGCCTGTGCACTCGCGACCACACCGCTTTCTTGGTGAGATACATGACAATCGCGAACACGATGAGGAAGATCATGATGCGTGCGCCGACCTGGTAGCGCTGTTCCAGATGGGGCTCTGCCGCCCACATCAGGAATGCGGTAACATCCTTTGAATAGTTGCTCACGGTCGCTTCCGTGCCATCCGTGTACTCCACGACACCATCCACAAGCACATTAGGCATTGCTATCTGATGTCCGGGGAAGGCAGCATTGTAGTGCATACCGGTTGACATTTTGAAGTCTACCGGCGGGTCTTCGTACCCGGTCAGCATAGCGTAGATATAGTCCGGGCCTTTTGGGCGTGCCTTCGCCATCACAGACAAATCTGGCGGCAACGCGCCACCATTCGCGGCACGGGCGGCCTGAGCATTCGCATAAGGCGCACGGAACCGGTCCGACGGTCGACCTGGCCGTTGAAACATTTTGCCCGTGTCGTCGGGACCGTCCGTAATCTGCGCTTGTGCCGCGAGAGCGCTGACGGCAGCCTCGGAGAATTGCGGACCGCCCGGCTCTCCCAGGTTTCGATAAGACAGCAAGTTCATCGAGTGGCAGTTGGCGCAAACGCGCTGGTAGACCTTGTAGCCGCGCTGCAGTTGCGCCCGGTCGAAACGGCCGAAAGGTGGCGCCCACGACCACTCTTGAGCGGCAATCTCAGGGCCCTCGCCAGCAGCGTGACTGATGCTTGGGAGTGCGGCTGCCGAAAAGGCGCAAAGTGCGAGAATTGCCAACGACCTTCGCAGAAGCCTCATTATGCTCTCCCCTCAGCAGCGGCGGCAGCGACCGCTCCGCCCGGCATCGCGTCGACGCTACTGTCCTTCGGCGGCTTCGCGACGGGCGCCGAAGAGGCCTGCGGCCCAAGGACGGACTCCGTGATGCTGCCAGGCAGCCTCTTTGGCTTCTCGATCAGTCCCACAATGGGCATGACCAGTAGGAAGAAGGCGAAGTAGTAGGCCGTGAAGACGCGGCTAAAGAACACATACCAGCCTTCCGCGACCTGCGCTCCAAGATAGCCGAGCGCGATGCACGAAATAATAAATAGCCAGAAGAACCACTTGAAGATGGGCCGATAACTGACGGAGCGGATCCGTGATGTGTCGAGCCATGGGATCACGAACAGCACAGCAATCGAGGCAAACATCGCGATGACGCCCATCAGCTTGTCGGGAATCGCACGCAAGATCGCGTAGAACGGCAGGAAGTACCATTCGGGCACAATGTGTGCCGGTGTCACTAACGGATCGGCGGGAATGTAGTTGTCTGAATGCCCGAGATAGTTCGGCGCATAAAAGACCAACCCTGCAAACAGGATGAAGAACATTACTGCGGCGAACCCATCCTTGATCGTGAAGTAAGGGTGGAACGACAACGTGTCGGACGACGTCTTCACATCCACGCCCGTTGGATTGTTGCTACCCGGAATGTGAAGCGCCCAAACGTGCAGAACCACGACGCCCGCAATGATGAAGGGGAAGAGGTAATGCAGCGAGAAGAGCCTGTTCAGCGTTGGCTCACCCACCGAGAACCCGCCCCAGATCCATTGCACCAACATCGTGCCAAAGCCCGGGATCACAGAGTCCAGCGATGAGAAGAGGTTCGTGATAACTGTCACGGCCCAGAAGCTCATCTGACCCCAGACCAACGAGTAGCCCATGAAGGCTGTCGCGATCATAAGCAAAAAGATCAGGCAGCCCAGAATCCATAGAATTTCTCTGGGAGCCTTGTAGGAGCCGTAATACAGTCCACGAAACATATGGATGTAGGCGGCGAGGAAGAACATCGACGCACCGACGGCGTGCGCGTATCGCAGCAGCCACCCCCAGTTCACGTCGCGCATAATCTTTTCGATCGAGTTGAACGCGTCAGCCGTGGTCGGCTGGTAATGCATGGCCAGCACGATTCCGGTGGCAATCTGCGCGACAAGCAAGAAGCTCAAAATAGCGCCAAACGTCCAGAGGTAGTTCAGGTTGCGCGGCGCAGGAAAGACCACGAATTGATCGTGAACGAGCCGCGGAATGGGGAGGCGAGAGTCCAACCAACGGGCAAAGCCGGACGTAGGCTGGTAAGTCGATTCATGAGCCATGACTTTGCGCTATCCGATCTTAATTTTGGTGTCAGAGGTGAAGGCGTAAGGCGGGATGTACATATTCTCGGGCGCCGGTCCTTTTCGGATGCGCCCCGCGGTATCGTATGACGAACCGTGGCAAGGGCAGAACCACCCTCCGTACTCTCCCTTATAGGCACCGACGCTCTGTCCCTGCGGAATGCAGCCGAGATGGGTGCAGACCCCGATCATGACGAGCCATGGCTCCTTATCTAGAGCCGCGCGGTTCTCGTCGGTCGCGGGCGCCGTATCCGCCAAATTCATGTTTCGCGCGAGCGGATCAGGCAAGGCGCTGAGCTCGACGTTTCTTGCCTCCTCAACTTCTTCAGCCGTTCGATTCCGGATGAAGACCGGCTTGCCACGCCACATGACCGTAATCGCCTGGCCCTCTTCAACGGGGGCTAGGTCCACTTCAATCGTGGCCAGCGACAAGGTCGAGGCGTCAGGGTTCATCTGATCGAGCAACGGCCACAGCGCGGCCGCGCCGCCGATGGCCGCGAAGGCCCCAGCGGCGATCATCATCACGTCGCGGCGCGACGGATCATTTTCTTCATGATCGAGAGAAGGATCGGCGGAAGTATCTGAACTGGCCATGAAGCCAAACGCTCCCAGTTTGATGGAGCCGAAGAGAGCAAAAGCCCAGCCTCTCGGCCCTCTTGTTTAAAGCACAATGCGTGCCGCAATGTATTGTGGGCACGGTGCGCGCCGCAAATAATTGAGGCACGTAGCGTGCGTTGAAAGTGTTATTGCCCAGCCATGCGGCGCGGTGCAACGCGATTCATGGCGGTTTTCTGTCATTACAGCAGGGTGTTGTCCAGCGGCCACTGTGGTCAAATCGGCGCAGGCTGATGTTGACGAACGACGGGGACCAACTGCCCTTGGCAATAACATGATGTTACACGCACATTTCTGTAACGGAACAACACAATAGTTGGATTGTGCAAAACAACAATTTCATCACGCGGGGAAACATGGACGCACAGGGATCGCTAGAGAGCTTCAAAGCCAACAAAGACAAAGCAAAAATCTGGTTTGAGGAACTGCGAGACAGGATGCTTGCCGCGCTCGAAGCCGTCGAGGATGGGGCCGATGGCGCCCCTGGATGCGATGGCAAGGAGGCTGGCCGCTTCGTGCGCACGCCGTGGGAGCGCGAGGAAGGCGGCGGCGGCGTGATGTCCCTGATGTCAGGCCGCGTTTTCGAGAAAGTCGGCTGCCACACATCGACCGTCCATGGGGAGTTCCCGAAAGAGTTCGCCAGCCAAATTCCGGGCGCGGACGAAGACCCACGGTTCTGGGCCTCGGGAATGTCCTTCATCGCCCACCCGACAAACCCCAACGCGCCCACCGGCCACATGAACACCCGCATGGTGGTAACCTCGAAGGGCTGGTTTGGCGGCGGCGGCGATCTTACGCCTGTGCTGAACCGGCGGCGCGTCCAGGAGGACCCGGATGCGAAGGATTTTCACGCGGCCATGAAGAAGTCGTGCGAGGGGCAGCCTTCCGCCGACTACCCGCGCTTCAAGGAATGGTGCGATGAGTACTTTTACCTCAAGCACCGTGATGAACCGCGCGGCATCGGCGGCATTTTCTACGACTATCTGGATACAGGCGACTGGGACGCGGACTTCGCCTTCACCCAAGACGTGGGCAAGGCCTTTGTCGGCATCTATCCGGAGCTGGTGGCGCGTAATATCGGCACGCCTTGGACCGAAGAAGACCGCACCGAACAGCTCATCCGACGCGGCCGCTATGTGGAGTACAATCTGCTCTACGACCGGGGCACGATTTTCGGGCTCAAGACCGGCGGCAATGTCGAGGCAATTCTATCCTCCATGCCCCCGCTGGTTATGTGGCCTTAGCCCCGCACGCCTGCGTACATGATGGGCGTGCCGTCGGCGAACTGGGTGGCGGCCTGGAGATCGGCGATGTGGCCGGTGATGATCGCGGTGGCGGAAAGAGCGGCGAAGCCTAGCGCCAGACCAACGATCCTCTTTCCTGTAATGTTCGCCATAACCTGTTCCCTTCTCCGGCATCGGCGCGCGTCCTTCTCGCGCGTCGTGGGAACAGGTTTAGGGAGTTGCGGCTGAACCCAATCTGAGGGGGCCGTTCATCTGGCGTTTAGGTTGTGGTTAACGGGCCGCAACCCTTTGCCCAGCAAGGCTCAAAGCGGGCTAAAGCGGCGGAAAAAGGGTTGCAAACGCCGCGTCATTCCCTCATCTTTGCAGGACCGGGCGCCCGCTGTTGGGCGTGGACTAGGACGACGGTTAGCGACGAACGAAACGAAGAGCTCGACCCTTTCCTGACATCTGAAGACGCCATGGGCTTCTTCCTTGAGGGACTCACCTGAGAAGGCCTCAAGCGAGGGGGTCGCGTGGCCCGTTATTTTGAACTTAAAGAACGGGAAAGGACTCCCCTACAATGTCTCGTGTCAATGGCACCGTGAAATTCTTCAATCACACCCGCGGCTTCGGCTTTATCGAGCCGGAAGATGGCGGAAAGGACATTTTCGTCCACGCTTCCGCCGTCGAACGTGCAGGCATGCCGCCGCTCAACGAGGGCGACAAAGTGTCCTTCGAGATCGAGGACGACCGCCGCGGGCGCGGTAAGCAGGCCGCGAACCTGCAGGCTGCGCAGTAACGCATCGCCAGGCGCTTCTCGTACAGGCGCCGATAGCTCGTTCACAACCGCCGGGCCCAACGGGTCCGGCGGTTTCTTTTTGCTGGCCAAGGAACCTCGTTTCTGCGCCGACGTTCAGCTGGTGTTCATATGACCAGGCCTAGTGTGCCGCGAAACGGGGACACACTGGCCCCACGGATCTGGGGGGTTCGCTCAACCACCACGGCGCGAACGGCAACCGCGCCGCAGCTGAGGAACGGAAACGATGGGTCGGAAATTATATTTTGCGTTTGTCGCGGCGCTGGCCGCAATCTTTGCAATGGCGGCAGTGGTGCCGGCGGAAGCTGGACGCGGCCATGGGAAAGGCTGGAAAGGCGGCGGCGGCCGCTACGTCCAGAACAACTATTACGTCCGGCGCGGCAATAGCTCTAACGCGCTGGCCGCGGGGCTGATCGGCTTGGGCGTCGGCGCAGTTCTCGGCAGCGCCCTGACCCCCAAAACAGTCTACGTAGCGCCGCCTGCGCGGCCTGTTGGGTACCGGCCCCGGCCTTGGACCGAAGACTGGTTTGCGTACTGCCATTCGCGCTATCGCAGCTTCGACCCACGGTCGGGGACCTATCTCGGCTATGATGGCTACGAGCACTTCTGCCGCTAGGGACCAGTTCTCCCGAGACAACACAGCCCCGCCGAATCGACATGTGGCGGGCTGTTGCATGAGCGCCACAAGATTGGCAGCACGCGCGCCATGCGCTCGCCTCGGTTTAGCCGGCAGTCATCATAAGCGGTTGAGCTTAAATGTAATTTTTGTTCACGAACCGTGATCGCCGCTGTGACCTATTGCGTCTTGAATGCGACGCGGTCCCGCCGCAAAATTACACTAAATAACGAGTGTGACTCGTACGGCGCGCCAATTTTGCTTGCCGCGCGCTTGGTTTTGTTGTCTTGACGCAAACGCGCATTGCAGCCCAGCGACTATCGTCCTGGTGAGGCTAGCAATATCGAAGCTAAATAATCCGAGGACTGCCGCAGACCATGTCCGTTGTCGCCGAACCCGCGATCAGTGAAATCTCCCGCGACCAGCCAAACGCCCCGGCGGACCGAGAGGCGCTCCAGAAAATCCGGCCCTACCAGGGGATGGTGGCGTGGCCAACCGTTTATCTTGCGATTGGCATCGTGGTGGCATTTGCAACCGTGTGCACGCTCGGCACCGTCGGGATCATCCCGCTCTGGGTCGGACTGATCCTGAATACTTTTATCCTGTACGCGTGCCAAACGCCGCTGCACGAGGCTTGCCACGGCAACATCGCCGGCAAGAACTCGCGCTATTTATGGCTGAACCATCTCGTCGGCTACGCATGCGGCACGATCCTGCTGCACGAATACAAAGCCTTCCGCTACATGCATCTGGCGCATCATCGCGAAACCAACGATCCGGAACTCGATCCCGACCACTGGGTCGCGGTTAAGAACCCGTTCCTGGTTGCGTGGCGCTGCCTGACGATCGTGTTCGTCTACCACAACTATTTTTGGCGGCACATTGCCTTCCATCCACACATCCCGGGCATGCGCAGCCTTACGATTCAGATCGCTTTGATGAATGCTCTGTACTACGCGATCATTATCGGCCTCTGCGTGATCGGCTATTGGCGCGAAGTGCTGATGCTTTGGGTCTTCCCTCATATTCTCGCATCAGCGCTCATCATCTACTTCTTCGCCTATCTGCCGCACAAGCCGCATACGTCTCGCGAACGTTATCGGGACACAAACGTCTTTTGGGTACATGGGAAGATCATGGAGCCTCTCGTGGATTGGCTCTACCTTTTCCAGAACTTCCACCTCATCCATCATCTGTTCCCGCGCATCCCCTTCTACAAGTACAAAGATGCGTTCAACGATCTGCGGCCCGTGCTGGATAAGGAACACGCTCACATCTACGAATACGACTTCGGCCCGCATCGGGAGACCGCAACAGAAGCGCGATAGCGGACGAGCTGATCTCAATCGGGACAGACGAAATAGCCGGGCGACAACTCGGCTATTTTTTTGCCCGAGCGCTTCCTCGGCGCGCAGGCCGTAGTCCTCGCATGTTTTAGTTCAAGCGAGTTTTCGGGCGACGATAAAAGGTACAGAAAAATCGGTTACGAAGTGCCGCGTCTCGAGGATCTCAAATCCTTGCGCTTCGATGGCAGCCTTCAGCTCTGACTCTTTTTGAAAGCGGACAAAGGGCGCCTTGCCCAGCATCTGCATGAGCGGAAGCGCGATCTTCATGAAACGCCACTTTAGTGGGGCCCCTGGGCGGAGGCCACAAAAGGTCTTGGAGATAAACAGGCCGCCAGGCTTTAGCACCGACGCAATCTTCCGAAGATCGTCATCAAGCGTCGGCAGCAGGTGCAACAGATTGAAACCGAGCACCGCATCGAATGGCGTGTTCTGATCCCGGATTTCGCCCACTGCTGCTGTCTGAAATGCAACATTGGCGACACCCTTTTTCACAGCCTCGTCGATCGCTATGCGGATCATGCTGCTTGAAATATCGCTACCCACATAGGTGTCCACGCCGTCGCATAGTTTCAGCGCCGTCGTGCCCGTCCCGCAGCCGATCTCCAGGACGCGCTGATCCTCGTCCAAATAGTGCCGCGTACGATCGAGCGTCGCGTCATACGCCGCTTCGTTGGCGATAGGCTGCTTGGCGTATTTCTCCGCCTGAGAATCCCAGAACTGTGCTGAATCGACCATGAGTGGGCTCCTTTCGAGGGCAGAGATTGCCATGCATTCTTGGAATGTGAATTGCCAAAATTCGCAGTCTGTGTATGCAAAAATGCATGAACTGGCAGGCGATCTCTTTTGACTGGAATCAGGTCCGGGCCTTTCTCGCGACCGCCGAGGAAGGTTCCTTCTCTCAGGCAGCCCGAGTCCTCGGGCTGACACAACCGACCCTTGGGCGCCAGGTTGCGGCGCTTGAAGAAGACCTCGGCGTCATGCTGTTTCAGAGAATCGGGCGTTCCCTGGAGCTGACGCCATCGGGCCTGGAACTTCTCGACCATGTCCGCGTCATGGGAGACGCGGCGCATCGCGTCTCGCTAGCTGCGTCAGGACAGAGCCAGACCATCGAAGGCGTAGTCCGTGTCACCGCGACAAACATGTACGCCGTGTACTTCCTACCGCCCGTCATCGAGCGTCTGCACGAACTCTCTCCGAAGCTGGAGATCGACATCGTTGCGTCGAACGAGCTTCGCGACCTGCGGCGACGCGAGGCCGACATAGCCATTCGTCATGTGCGGCCTCAAGAGCCGGACCTCGTTGGGCGACTTGTCGCCGAGAGCGATGGCAGCCTCTACGCATCGAGACGCTACCTGAGCCGGTATGGACGTCCCAACTCTCCCGCCGACCTAGAGGGGCACTACTTTATCGGCAGCAACAACCAACAAGAGATGGTGAGCTATCTCAGCAGGCTCGGCATCACGCCCGCGCGGGAGAACTTTCGCTTTGGCACAGACTGCGCACTCGTGATGTGGGAGATGGCACGCCAAGGCTTCGGCATGTGTCTCATGGCTTCCGCTATTGCCGACAGGACGCCGGGAATGGAGCCTGTATTCCCGGAGCTAGCTCCCATGAAGTTCCCAACATGGCTCGTCGCACACCAGGAACTCTATACGAGCCGACGCATTCGCCTCGTCTACGACACCCTTGCAGAGTTTCTCTCCAACAGGTCGCTCCGCAATGAGGCGGCCCGTCACAGTGACAACGGATAAGGATCCGGCTCATCCCAAAACCATCACAAGACGTGAAGCCGAAGCCTGCGCGACTGTTCAGCTCGTTTGCTCGAAGTTGAGTTCGGCCGGCGAGATCAGTACGCCAAACTGCTGGCACAAAATCACGACGGAAGGAAAATCTTTCAGGTCGACGCCATCGGGAATTGCATAGTTCTGGCTGCCCTTGAACGCACGCAAGCGCCCGAGATCAACGAACATCGTATCCTTCACTTCGCCCGATGACCGAATGCCGGATTTCGGCACGAGATAGACGTGGTAGTCGGGGCCTGGACCGACCTAAAAATCCGCTTCAAGGAACACCGTACTTGGATACACGCTCACTGAGCCGTTGCCGTAATGAACCGGGTCGTTCGGATCGGCATGGATGAACGTGCCATTGGCGACAAGCGCACCGGCTTCATCACGATTGAGCGCCTCCATCGAGTCTGGCGGTGGGAACAGATAGGAGAACAACAGAATGCCGAGTCCCAATCCTAAGACCGTACCGATCAGACCGCCTCACGGAAACCCTTTGAAGAACCGCCACATGTTGCGCCTCCAAAGCCCGCAATCAATTTGAGGAGTGCTAGGACCTTGCCATGGCGCGTCAATTAAGGCGAGCGGCAGACACCGAGCCGTTATGCTTAGTGAACCTGAAGCTCACCCTCCACAAAGCTGAACTCTGCAGGCGAAATAAGCGCCTTGTGCGCCACACGCACACGATAGAGCGGTCCCTCCAGATTCGCGTTCCAGAAGTCCAGGAACTCCGAAAGGCGAGGGAAGCACGGTGCAAGATCGAAGTCCTGCCAAACATAGCTTTGGAGAAGCTCCATATGGTCGGGAAGGCGGTAGAGAATTTCAGCGGTGGTCAGTGAATACCCAGCGATTTGATCGGTAAAGGCTCGGTCCATCAGTCCTTGTCCCCCAATTATCTGGACGTGTTTCCGACTCATCGATGCTAGGA
>NZ_JBZMXT010000052.1:0-15020 GCF_058506495.1 Methyloceanibacter sp.
CGCCATAGCGCCAGGACCTGTCCTACCTTTCGCGGGTCAATCCGCAGAGGACTTCGAGCGTGAATGCGATGACACATTGTTGAAAAGGCCGGTCCCCTTAAGTGACATAGCAGGGGCGGTCCGGTTTCTCCTGGAAACGGGATCGGTGACAGGCCAAATGATCGCGTTGGACGGCGGGCGGCACCTCAATTGGCGCCCAGACGCCACCTAGGGCATATCGACAGCCTGTATTTGTATAAAGCAGCATGCCACGCGGGGGCTTGAAGGGGGCACAGGCCACCCCAACGTGTCCGCAAAGATGCTTGCGCAATACCGCTGGCGACAATGCAATAATACCTCATGACCCCGGCACATTCTGAGAGCGAGACAGAAAAGCCGCCGCTCGAGCGGGAACCAGGCGACACGCCAGAGACTGGCGCAAGCGTGATTGCGCGCCATGCGAAGCTCGCGCCCCCTGGCCCTGGCGTTTACCGGATGCTCGATCAAGACGGGCAGGTTCTCTACGTCGGCAAGGCACGCCACCTCAGAAAGCGTGTTCAAAGCTATGCGCGCGGAACAGGCCACAACAACCGTATTGCGCGCATGATCGCCGACACGGCAGCCATGGAATTCGTCACCACGAAGACGGAGATGGAGGCGCTCCTTCTCGAAGCGAATCTCATCAAAAGGCTGAAGCCACGCTACAACGTGGTTCTACGGGACGACAAATCGTTCCCGTTTATTCTGATCGCACGCGATCACCCTATGCCACAAATCCTGAAACACCGCGGCGCGCGCAATCGCAAGGGCGATTATTTCGGGCCCTTTGCCTCGGCCGGCGCGGTGGGGCGGACCATCAATACGCTGCAGCGAGCGTTCCTCTTACGGTCATGCTCGGACGGCTATTACGAAGCCCGGACCCGCCCTTGTCTGCTCTACCAAATCAAACGATGTAGCGCTCCGTGCACCGGGGAAATATCGGCGGAAGACTATGGCGCGCTGCTGGACGAAGCGTTGAGCTTTTTGCGCGGTGAGAGCGATGAGGTGAAACACCGGCTCCGCGCCCTGATGGAGGAAGCCAGCGAGTCTCAGGATTATGAGCGCGCGGCGGGCTTCCGGGACCGGCTCACTGCGCTCAGCCACATTCAATCGCACCAGGGCATCAACCCGCACACCGTGAAGGACGCCGACGTGTTCGCGGCTTACCAACAGGCCGGGCAGACGTGTGTTCAGGTCTTCTTTTTCCGTGCCGGGAACAATTGGGGTAACCGGGCCTACTTCCCTCGCGCAGACAAAGCTCTGGCAGTCGAAGAGGTTCTCGAAGCCTTCATTGCGCAGTTCTACGACGATAAGCCGGCACCGCGCCATATCCTGCTCAGCCACGAGATTGCGGGCCAAAGCCTTTTGGCCGACGCGTTGGAATTGAAGGCTGGACATAAAGTCGAGGTGCTTACGCCCCAGCGTGGCGAAAAACGCGAGCTGGTTGAGCATGTGCGGACAAATGCGCAAGAAGCGCTCGGTCGCCGCCTCGCCGAACACGCCTCGCAACGCGCGATATACACAAGACTCGCCGAGCTTCTTGAGCTTGAGGAAATGCCGGAACGCATCGAGGTTTACGACAACAGCCACATCTCCGGAACGAACCCGGTCGGCGCCATGATTGTGGCTGGTCCAGACGGGTTCCAAAAGGCGCAGTACCGTAAGTTCAACATGAAGGGCGAGGACCTGACGCCCGGGGACGACTACGGCATGATGCGGCAAATGCTGACCCGCCGCTTCAGCCGCCTCCTGAAAGAGCGCGAGAATGACGAAGAGGATAACTGGTCAATGCCAGACCTGGTGCTGATCGACGGTGGCCCGGGCCAACTCTCCGCGGCCCACGACGTCTTGGAGGAACTCGGCCTCACGGATATCAGTCTGGCGGCGGTCGCCAAGGGTCCGGACCGGAATGCCGGACGCGAACGCATCTACCGCAAGGGCAAGGACCCGTTGATGTTGGAGCCACGAGACCCCGTACTCTACTGTATCCAGACGCTGCGTGATGAGGCACACCGCTTTGCCATCGGCGCCCACCGGACCCGGCGAAAGAAAGGCCTCACCGCCTCGCCGCTCGACGAAGTGCCGGGGATCGGCCCTACGCGCAAGCGCGCGCTTCTACGACATTTCGGTTCCGCAAAGGCCGTTAGCCGAGCGGGAATCACCGATCTAGAAAGTGTTGGCGGCATCAGCGCGCAAATGGCAAAAACCATCTACGATTTTTTCCACGAACGCGGTTAGCACCGGCGTCCATTGCGCTATGTTGGCAACCACGAACTTCAGTTGAGCGATCGCAATATGTCGGAACAAGGATTAGCGGGACGAGGCGTGCCGGATGGCCACCATGCCAATCGTGGGCGTGATGCGAATCGACGTAACTTCAGCAGTCTCCCGAACATTCTGACCTATGCCCGCATCGTCGCCGTACCGGCCCTGGTGGCCTGTTTCTTCGTCGAGGCAGACTGGGGCCGTTGGTTGGCCATGTGGATCTTCATTGCCGCAGGCGTGAGCGATTTTCTCGACGGCTATCTGGCGCGCGCCTGGCAGCAGCAAAGCGCGCTCGGTCAGATGCTGGACCCGATCGCCGACAAACTGATCGTCGCAGCCGCGCTGCTGATGCTGGCCGCCAATGGAACTATCGCCGGATGGTCCCTCTGGGCCGGCGTCATCATTCTGTCCCGCGAGATTCTTGTTTCCGGTTTGCGTGAGTTCTTAGGCAGCCTCAGCGTCAGCGTGCCTGTGTCCAATCTCGCAAAATGGAAGACCGTGGTGCAGATGGTTGCCATCGGCTTTCTGCTTGCCGGTCCCGCCGGCGACAAGGTCTGGCCGTACACGACGAATTTCGGCCTGACCTTGCTGTGGATCGCCGCCATCCTCACGCTCTACACCGGCTACGATTATCTGCGGGCCACACTCCGCCATCTCATGCCCGGCGACAAATAGGTCCTGCAGCCATGACACGCCTCCTATACTTCGCTTGGGTGAAGGACAAGACGGGCATCGCCGCCGAAGATGTTGACCTGCCGGAAAACATCGACACGGTCGCCGGCGTCATCGCCTGGCTGAAGACGCGCGGACCTCAATATGAAAACGCGTTTGCGCAGAGCGAGGCCATCCGCGCCGCGATCGACCAGACCCATGCGCGCATCGACGCATCGGTCGCCGGTGCCAAAGAGATCGCGTTCTTCCCGCCCGTCACCGGCGGCTGAAGATGACGCGACTAGGCGCACTCGGAGGCCGATCGTGATCCGCGTTCAAACCGGCGACTTCGACATCGGCAAAGAGATCGAACGCCTCCGTGCCGACCGCACGGACATCGGCGCCATCGTGACGTTTAGCGGCACTGTCCGCGACGCGCAGCGCGACGACGGAGGCGCGGTCACCGAGATGACCCTGGAACATTATCCGGGTATGACCGAGAAAGAACTCGCGCGCATCGAAGAAGAAGCGCATACGCGTTGGCCGCTTCAAGCCTCGCTAATCGTCCATCGTGTGGGCACACTGAGGCCCGGCGACAATATCGTGCTTGTGATCGCCGCCTCGGCCCATCGTGAAGCCGCCTTCGAGGCGGCCAGCTTCCTCATGGACTATCTGAAGACGTCTGCCCCCTTCTGGAAACGCGAGAGCGGAGCCGAAGGGGAGCGCTGGGTGGACGCCAACGAGAAAGACTATCGCGCAGCGACCCGCTGGCGCGAAGACTAGCCCCGCAGGTCAGGCGCCTGCACGAACTGATCTGCCTCCCCCAAACAGCCCTCAGTAAGGACGACCGCCAGGCCACTATCCCCACCCAATTCGCCGCACCACGTTTGAGGACTATATTAGTTTTCATGCGTCGAGCACTCCGTCGCCGTCCAACAGTGGCTTCGACAGATCCTCGCGCGAGCTTGATGTGTTGCGGACCGCTCTTTCGGCGAGCTTTTCGCGACGCTTCGCTCTTGTGGGCACGCGGGCGCGGTTCAGGCCGGAAAGGCGGAAGAGAGAACGAGACCGGCTCCGCTGGTCTTGAGCTTTTGCAGAGCCCCACCCCCTCACCGCACCCTGACGAGGCGCGCGCCTTTGGGCAGCGATGTCTGCGCGGGCCCCCAGCCGCAGATCGTGCGGTAGTGGCAAATGCCGTGCGTGCAGATGGGTCGTCTTCGGCAAGCCCGGCAGCGATAAACCGGTTGGCAGCCCGCGCAACGGACGAGCTTCTGGCATACGGGCGCAGACTTCGCCTGCACGAGCGTTAGCATAGACGCGGACGCATCGCTGACCGGCACAGCAATCCCGACAAGAAGCGCAAGCCCAAACAGCCCGGCAACGATGCTCACGTAACGCAAGGTTCGCCCCCTTACGACGGTGTGTCCCCGCTAACGCCGTAGCACGATATCGTCCGTGGTGTGACGATATTCCCAGCCGGCGCGCTGCAAGAGAGGCGTGTCGTCTTGCGTTTGCGGATAGCCCACACAGAGATAGCCGATGAAGATCCAGTCTTCTGGCACATCCAGTGCCGTCGTGACGCCTTTGGGATCGATGATCGAGACCCAGCCGACGCCAATACCCTCCGCCCGCGCCGCGAGCCAGAATGTGTGCACCGCCGTTACCACCGAGTAGTCGATGGTCTCGGGCATGGTCATGCGGCCAAGCCCATAGCCCTGTACGGTCTCGCGATCCGCATAGACCGCGATCTGCACCGGCGCCTCGTCCATGCCTTGCAGCTTCAGCCGCGCATATAGCGCTGCCCGGTCAGGTGCCTGCTGGGAGAGCGCCTCGGCGTTGCAGGCTTCAAAGTTCGCGCGGATCGCGGCGCGGCGCGAAGGATCTTCCACCAGAACAAAACGCCACGGCTCGCTGAGTCCCACAGAAGGCGCAAGGTAAGCGAGCCCCAGAAGGCGCTCGATCGTGCCATCGGGGAGCGGCTCGCGCTTAAAGCGGCGCACGTCCCGTCGCCAGCGCAGCAGATCGTAGAGCCTCGCGCGGAATGCTTCGTCAAAGTCAGGTGCAAGCTCACGCGCACTTTCGCCCCCTGTGGGCTCGGGCCGATCCGGCTCCTTGGCCTCACGCTGCTGAAACTGTTCGCCGAACGCTTTCATGGGACGCGAACCCTAGCACGCTTGCGCGCAAAGAAAGGGCTTCTGTCGGCTCCTTGCGCGGTGAAATCTGCGTCGACGCAGCGGCACCGAAAGTCGTCGGGTGCCCTCTCCTGACCCGACACTATGGCGGCTTGCTAGCATAGGCTTTTATTCCTAGATTGTTAATAGCCTAATCTGGCGTCCCCTGCATTCGGGACCGCGTACAACCGCGCCTCTGCTCTTGAGTAATGTGCATGTATTTTCCTGCAAACAATTCACTAAGTGCATGTTTCAGAAACAGCTAGAAGTTGCTCATGACGTTCGGCCGCCCAGCCCGAATGTCAGAAGCGTCCTTGCCCCAGCCTGGATGCTTCCTCATCTCAGCCTTGCGGCGGTTCTCCGGTCCATGCCGGGAGCCGCCGCATTTTTTTGGCGAGTACCTGCCGCACCAATGCGCCAGCGAAGCGGATCGGTCTTTCAAGTTTTGCTGAGACTGAAGAATAGGTCGTTGCGGTGGCTAGCCCGCAGCAGCGATATCTTTCGCTGGCCGCACGAGCGCCGCGTAGTCCGCCATGAGGGTGCGCGTGATTTCGCCGGGTGCAAAGTGGTAGTCCCCGATGGAACCGACCGGCATAACTTCCGCCGCAGTGCCGGTCACGAAACACTCGGTGAACTCCGCAAGCTCTTCGGGAAGAATGCGCTTCTCGACCACATCCCAACCGCGCTGCTTGGCAAGCGCCATGACCGTGCGGCGGGTGATGCCGTCGAGGAAACAATCCGCGATTGGCGTATAGATCACGTTGTCTTTCACGAAGAACATGTTCGCGCCTGTGCACTCGGCAACGTAGCCGCGCCAATCCAACATGACCGCGTCCGCGAAGCCGGCATTCTCTGCGCGGTGCTTCTCGACGGTGCAAATCATATAAAGGCCCGCGGCCTTGCTGTGTACGGGAGCCGTGGCGGGGTCAGGGCGACGGTACTTGGCGAAACAGAGCTTCATGCCTTTCTCGATCGCGGCCGGATCGAAATAGGCGCCCCACTGCCAAGCGGCTATGGCCACGTTGATCTTCGTCTTTTGGGCGGAAACGCCCATCTGCTCACTGCCGCGCCAAGCCAGAGGACGGACATAGGCATCAGAAAGCTTATTTGCGACGATGACCTCACGCGCCGCCTTGTCGAGTTCAGCGACGGTATAGGGCACTTCGAAATCGAGAATCTCGGCTGACTCCCGCAGACGCTGATTGTGCTCTGTCAGCTTGAAGATCTCGCCGTCATAGGCACGCATGCCTTCGAATACAGCGCTGCCATAGTGCAAAGCGTGGGTCAGGACGTGCACTCGCGCGTCGGTCCAGGGGATCATCTCTCCATTGAACCAAATGAGGCCGTCGCGCTCATCAAAGCCCGGCATGAGTTTTCTCCACTGACTGGGGCGCGCCCTTTGTCCCGCGAGCGTCTTCGCGCACAAGACATGCCCCGAACGAACGAACCACACGACCCCTGTTCGGAGCAATTGCGCGAGGGCCCGCCGGGGCGTATCAAGGAGCATTAAGTCAACATGGCTGACATAATCCAAGCCCAAATATGTGTCAACATGACTGACCTAAATGCACCTTTTTCTCTCGACCATTAGAGGCCGAGAACTAGACACATCGGGCTTCGCGCGAACGGCATGGTTGTGACCGACACGGAGACACAGAAAAACACGACCGAAGACTCGGCCATAAAGGAACTGGCCGATGAAGACTTCGGTATCGAAGACCTCGCCGCCGAGGCTCTGGCTACGGAACAGCTGCATGGGTTTGCGGAGCTTCTCTTCTTCGCCTATCGCGACTTCACCGGCGACCCGGATGCGATCCTTGCCGATTTCGGATTTGGCCGGGCGCACCATCGCGTCCTGCATTTTGTGAACCGAAACTCCGGCCTTCGCGTCGCCGACCTGCTGGATATCCTCAACATCACCAAGCAGAGCCTGTCCCGAGTTCTCAAGCAGCTCATCGATCAAGGATACATCACCCAAAAGGCCGGCGCCGCAGACCGCCGGGAACGGTTGCTCTATCCGACCGAAAGCGGAAAAGCGCTGGCTCAGCGGCTGGCCGCACCGCAAATGGTCCGACTTCGTGCGGCGCTGCAAGCTGCCGGTCCGGAAGGGGAGACTGCAGTCCGCAGATTTCTGGAATCGATGATCAATGCCGAAGATCGGCCCAAAGTTTCCGCCATAACGAATATCGAAGCGCGAAATGCGCTGCGAAAAGACAAGGGCAAACCCAGTTGAACACGGCAACGCGCACCAAAAACAAGACCGGGTTAGGCCCGGAAGACAACGCACCGCACATCCTGATCGTGGATGACGACAGCCGCATTCGCGATCTTTTGGCGCGTTACCTTCATGATCACGGTTTTCGCGTGACCGTAGCAATCGACGCGGAGAGCGCTCGTGCGCATATGCGCAGCCTTGCATTCGATCTGATCGTACTCGACGTCATGATGCCAAAGGAGTCCGGCATCGACTTTGCTAAGTCGCTGCGGGTGGACAACCAGATACCGATCCTGATGCTCACAGCGCGCGCAGAGCCTGAACACCGCATCGAAGGTTTGGAGACTGGCGTTGATGACTACCTTGCCAAGCCCTTCGATCCACGCGAGCTGCTCTTGCGCATCGGCAACATCCTAAAACGCGGCGCCCAGGCCGCACCGTCGGGCGAAATTCGCATGGGCGATTTCATCTTTCATATCAGCCGCGGCGAGCTACAGCGCGATGGAGAAACCGTGCGCCTGACTGAACGTGAACGCGAACTCTTGCGCTACTTCGCGCAGCGACCAGGAACGCCTGTATCGCGCCATGAACTCGCGAAGGGGTCGAACAAGGATATTGAGATCGGCGGCGAACGCGCTGTAGACGTCCAAATCAATCGCTTGAGGCGAAAAATTGAGAACGATCCGGCAAACCCTGTTTACCTGCAGACCGTGCGCGGCAAAGGGTACATACTTTACTCTGAATGATGAGCGCTATCTCCGATACCGCCCGCCCTCTCCCTGAGGAGCACGCCAAAGTCGAGCGGCAAGGACCGCTCAGATGGCTGCTGGCGCGCTTTGGCGAACAGATGCCGAAGGGTCTCTACGCGCGCGCACTCATCATCATTATCGCGCCGATGGTATTGCTCCAGTCCGTCCTGACCTTCGTGTTCCTAGAGCGTCACTGGCAAACCGTCACGCATCGTTTGTCGACCGGAACGGTGCAGAACATTGCGATGTTGATCGACATGTACAATGAGCTGCCGAAGCAGCATAACGTCGATACGCTCACAGATCTGGCGGCGAAAAATCTCGGCTTGCGTGTGAGGTTCGAACCGGGTGAGGAATTGCCGCAAGTCCGATCAAAGCCGTTCTTCGATCTGCTCGACTCAACGTTGTCCGATGAATTGAAGGGGCGCATCGGCCGCCCCTTCTGGATCGATACTGTTGGCCGATCCGACTTTGTCGACATTCGCATAAAGCTAGATGACGCTGTTATGCATGTGCTGGCGCGGCGCAGCAAAACTTATGCATCCAACTCACACATTTTCATTGTGTGGATGCTCGGGACATCGGTTGTCCTCCTCACAGTCGCGATTCTGTTCTTGCGCAATCAGATTCGGCCGATCCTGCGATTGGCCCATGCCGCAGAGAGCTTCGGCAAGGGACGCCCCATGCCTCAGGGATTCAAGCCGCGCGGCGCGCGGGAAGTGCGCCAGGCGGCCCACGCGTTTGTCGAGATGCGCGACCGCATCGAACGTCATGTGGAACAACGCACGCTCATGCTCGCTGGGGTAAGTCATGACCTTCGAACGATATTGACGCGTTTTCGGCTACAGCTCGCAATACTGGAGGAAAACTCAGAGGTTGACGCCATGCGCGCCGATATCGACGAGATGCAGGCTATGCTTGAAGACTACATGGCGTTCGCGAAAGGCGATTCAGGCGAGGCCATCGGTTCCGTGAATGTGGGCGAGGTTCTGGGCGAGGTCAGTTCTCAAGCTCATGGTGGCAAGGCGGACCTCGAGGGCAAAACTGTTGAGGTCCGTATCAAGAATGAGCCGCTTGTGGTGCGCGTCCGCCGACACGCTTTCAAACGAGCAATCTCGAACCTTGTGAACAACGCCGCACGCTTTGCGAGCACCATTCGCATTACCGCGGCCAAGACTGATGGGGTCTTGACGATCGAGGTAGAGGATGACGGCCCCGGCATTCCGGAGGAAGAGCGGGAGCTTGTTTTCCGGCCCTTCTATCGTATTGACCATGCGAGGAATCAAGACTCTGGATCGACGGGTCTGGGACTAGCGATCGCTCGGGATATCGCGCGTATTCACGGCGGCGACATCAAACTTGATGAATCGTCACTTGGCGGATTGAAGGCCGTGCTAACATTGCCAGTGTGAGTCGAAATGGGAGGTGCGCCCATGTGGAAGGCAATTGCTTCAGTTGCCGCGATGGTTGCAGCCGCAGGCCTTACGCCAGCGCTGGCGGACCCCGATACCGAGGCCTTTCAAAACGACGAAATGCCGGGCTCTGAAATCCAGATCGACATCGGCAAAGATGGTGCCGATATCCATCGAAAAGACGGCAGGAAGCTGTTCGGTGGCGGCATGAACCTGACGGAAGAGAGTCAGGATCTCACACCGCTCGACGACCCAGACAGCCCGCTCGCGCCGGACCCAATTGATACCGAACTGCCCGGCGAGGGACCCGAAAGTCTTTCGGGGCCTGACGACGAAGATCCGCTGCCCTACTAGTAACGTAACTATTTAGCGCGTTGAAACGCGCGACAACGCGAGTGAGGAAAACAATGACCCAGTCCCCCTCAAGCACGATTGGCACAAAGAGCACTGACAAGCCGGTCACGAACCGCCGCGATCTTTTGGCCGGCGTAGCCCTCGCAGGACTTGCGATCCCGCTTGCCGGAAATGCCGCAGCCGAAACTGGGCACGAGCATCACCATCATCACGCTGCCCACCATCCGGAATTGACGAAGCTGGCGCTTGACTGCGTGGGTCTCGGAGAAGCCTGCGTGGCACACTGCATCAAGTTGCTGGGCACTGGCGACACGTCGCTAGCGGACTGCCTTACCGCCGTTAATGCGATGCTGCCGATGTGCGGGACGCTTGCCCGCTACGCAGCTGCCGACGCCAAACGCCTCAAAGATCTCGCGGCCGTATGCATCGATGTTTGCGACGACTGCGCGAAGGAGTGCGAGAAGCATCCCGAGCACGCGGAGTGCAAAGCGTGTGGCGAAGCCTGCGTCGCCTGCATTGACGCTTGCAAAGAACTGATTGCGGCGTAACGCGAGCCGGCGCCCCTAAGCGGAAGACGGCGCTGGATCAGGATCAGGCGACGGCTTGCCATTCGGCCCATCCTTGCGTTCGAAATTCCGCTTCAAACCCCGCACAAGCCCGCAAAAAGTCTCACACGCTCTCTCAAGGCTCTGCATTCCCCGCTCGCCATTCGCTAGGCCACGGTCGAGCGTCGCCATGGTCTTGTCGAGCGACGACGAGTCGTCTTCAAGCCAAACGCTGAATGCTTTTCCGTAGACGGCGGACAGACCAGCAACGCGCACGAGCGCCCCTGGGCCATCAAGCTTGGCACCTGCATTCGCGAGCGTCCAATATTGCGAAACCATCCGTGTACATACAAACATCGAGGCCTCGCCAGGATGGCAACGAAAATAAGCCGCGATGTGCTTCAGAGCTTCCTTCTGCGGCGTCATGACATCAAACCGCGTCATAAGCGCATCGAAAACCTGATCGCGCACGCTATCGTCTGGCCCTGCGGGCTTGCTGCGCGCTAGGACTTGTGCGTCAACCTCGGCCTGGAACGCGCGCAGAATGTCATTCTTGCAGACAAACTCCCGGCGCAGGTCCGCCATCGTCAAATTTGCTTCCTTTGCAATATCGGCAAGGCCAACATCGCTCCAACCGCGTGTCGCAGCCAGCGTCATGGCCGCCATCACTGCCCGGTTCCGTCTGGAGAATTCCTCGAACATGGCCATACTCCTCTGTGGGACAACGTGTTTCGGCGTCTTCGTTTCTTAGACGATAGGCCGAATTCATGGACACTGAAAGACGGAACAAGAGGAGTTTCATGCGCCCAAAGCGACGCTAAGACGACAACTCCCGCGACCGTTTCGCAGCTTCTGCCACGGCGCGAGTCAAGAGCCTTTCCATCGCCTCTTCTTCCATGAGCACCTTAAGCGCGGCGGCGGTCGTCCCCTTTGGCGAAGTGACATTGGTTCGGAGCGTCGCAGCGTCGTGCTCCGACTTTTTCAGGAGCGCGCCAGCGCCGGCTACTGTTGCGCGCGCCAAACGCGCGGCAAGCTCAGCCGGCAGACCGGCTTCGATGCCCGCGCGCTCCAGCGACTCAACAAGATGAAAAACGTAGGCTGGACCGCTGCCAGATACCGCCGTCACGACGTCCATCATCGCCTCGTCGTCTATCCAGACCACGTCACCCACGGCCGAAAGCAGCGCTTCACATGCGTGACGCTGCAAATCGCTTGTGCTGGAGTTGGCGACGCAGACCGTGATCCCTTCGCCCACCCCCGCCGGTGTATTGGGCATGGCGCGAACGACTGAGCAGGACTCTGGTAAGGGCCTGGCCAGGCTGTCGAGCGTACGCCCTGCTGCGATGGACAGAATGACTGTCTCAGACCCGATATGTGGTGCGACAGCGCTCAGAACCGTGTCAGCTAGCGCGGGCTTTACAGCGAGCACAATTACCGCCGGCGCTTGAGGCAAGACTGGCGCCTCTCCCGCCATGATCCCGTGTGCATCGGTCAGGCGGCGCATGCTTTCAGACAGCGCAGGGTCTTGAACAAAGACGGTCGCGGGATCGAGGCCACGGCCCAGCCAGCCCTCAAGCAGGGCCCCTCCCATTTTGCCTGCGCCTACCAGAAGCAGCGGGCCACTCAGGGCAATTGCCATCCGTGAACCTGCCTCATCGGGACACCTCTCATTCCCGACAATCTAGATTGCCGACGTTTATCCGGTCACCCCTCAAGCCTCTGCTGCTAAGCCGTTCCTCGGGTCTCAAGCATCGTCGCCGCAAGAGCTTCATCGGCGGACTTTCCGGCCCACAACACGAACTGAAAGCTCTGATAATAGCGCTCGCAGGCCTCCAACGCCGCGGTCAGAAGCCCCTCACACTGCCCGGCATGGGTCTTCGCGCCGGCCAAGAGCAGTCCATTGCGATAGAGCAGCATTCCGTCTTGTCGCCACAGATCGAAGTGGCCGAGCCATAGCTGCTCATTGATACTTGCCATGAGCCTATAGACTTCGGGCAGCCTGGTATTGGTCGCCCGGAAATCGAAGGCGCATGCCAAATGCAGCGCCTCCAAATCTTCTCGCCAGTTCAAGGAGATATGGTAATCACACCAAGAACCGGCCACCGACAATGTTAGTTCGTCGGTGGTGCTGCGTTCGAAAGCCCAGTCGCGAATGGTGGCGATCTGCTCCACCATGTCGACAGGATTTGTAAAGTGGTCGTACGTCGCTTCCATCGAAGCCATGCGTATCCTTTCGGGGCCGCGTTTGGGGGGTCCGCGCACGAAAAACAGCAACCGCGAATCATTAGATGAATCAGTTATATACCGGCGAGTCCGCGTGCAAAACGGCACCGGAGTCCCTGACTGCGGAATTGCTGTGGATGGAGCGAAAAATCTGTGGATGAATCAGAGACTCGACTCGACTCTGCGCCAAGCGTTATCCCGCGTTATCCACAGCCAGCTTGGACTCAAGGTCCGCGATCCGGGCTTTGAGCATCTCATTTTCCTCTCGGGCCTTCTGTGCCATCGCTTTGACGGCCTCGAACTCCTCGCGCTGCACGACGTCGAGTTCGTTCAAGACACGCTCCGCCTGGCTGCGCATCACACCCTCGACCTCTTGCCGAACACCGTCGGCAGCACCGACCGCATCCGTTAGAAGCTTGCCCAACTCGTCGAAAAACCGCCCGCTGGTCTGTGTCATGTTACGCACTCTCCGAAAATGTCCTGCGAGGCCGCCATTTAGCCGAGACCTCGCTTAGCGAAACTGTCATTTGCGCGGACTATTGCGTAGCGCGTTCGCGGAGGCAAGCGGACCGGGCCGAGCCCTCAGCGACATCTTGTCGGAGCCAAGGGCGCGCTTGACAGAGTTGAAACCGCAGCCGAGGGTCGCCCCGACCAAGCTACCCGAGGCAGCATGCATCTCTTTGTCATTCCATTCCCGATCGTCAATCCTGTGGCGTTTTCCATCGGTCCAGTCTCAGTCCGATGGTACGGCCTGGCCTATCTTGCGGGCATCCTTGCGGGCTGGCTGTATGGGCGCCACCTCGTCGCGCGTGCCGACCTGTGGAATGGCAAACCGCCCATGACACTGCGCCAAGCGGATGACTTTCTGCTTTGGATCACGCTTGGCATTGTGGTCGGTGGCCGGCTCGGCTTCGTTTTGTTCTACGAGCCCAGCTTCTTTTGGCAGAACCCCGCACAGATTCCCGCCATTTGGAATGGAGGCATGTCGTTCCATGGTGGGCTGCTTGGCGTCGTTGTCGCCGTATATCTTTTTGCAAAGGCGCAAGGGATCAACCCGCTGTCACTTGGTGACATCGCGTCGGCTGCCACGCCGTTTGGACTCTTCTTCGGGCGCATAGCCAACTTCATAAATTCAGAAGTATACGGTCGCCCAACAGACGTGCCCTGGGCCATGGTCTTTCCAGGCGTCGATGATCTCCCGCGGCACCCGAGCCAGCTCTATGAGGCCGCCCTTGAGGGCGTTGTCCTCTTCATTATCCTGCGCATCGCCACGCACCGCTATAAGGAGCTGAATCGACCAGGCACGGTTTTCGGCCTGTTCCTGATCTTCTACGGCATTTTTCGATCGTTCGTTGAAGAGGTCGCGCGCGAGCCGCATCCGGGGCATCCATTGGATATCGGCATCCTCACTCCCGGCATGGTCTATTCGATTCCGATGTTGCTTATTGGGATCTGGCTCATCTGGCGCGCGCGCCGGAAGGCGGCCGTTGCGGCTTAACGGACGGCACCATGGCGCCGACGCGGAAATCGACCAGCATGGAAAGCACGCTTCTCAGCGTCCGCCTGAAGGCACAAATCGCCCGGATCGGCCCAATCGGTGTAGAGCACTACATGGATGTCTGCCTCTCGGATGCTGCGGCCGGCTACTACGCATCGAAGCAACCCATCGGCGCGGCAGGCGATTTCATTACGGCGCCAGAAGTCAGCCAGATATTCGGCGAGCTCCTAGGACTATGGGCGTACGCCTCATGGCAATCGATGGGATCGCCGCAACAAGTGGTTCTGGCAGAGCTCGGGCCTGGGCGCGGGACGCTCATGGCGGACGCTCTACGCGCCGTGAGCCGTTTGCCCGGCTTCATGGATTGCGCGACCGTCGCGCTCGTAGAGACCAGCCAGCCACTGCGCCGCGCTCAGGAAGAGACACTGGCGGGCGCGGGTGTAAACGTCTCCTGGCATGAAACTGTAGAGTCGCTGCCACGAGGGCCGCTGATTGTAATCGCCAACGAATTCATCGACGCGCTTCCCATACGCCAGCTCGTCTGGCGTGAGGGTCAATGGCACGAGCGTTGCGTGCAGATTGCCGCCAATGGCGGCTTCGAGTTTTGCGAAGGTCCGTCACTCGTCGTTGAGGACTTAAAACGTAACGCCGAGTCGCGTCAGTTGCCTGAGGGCTCGATCTTGGAAGTTAGACCTGCAGCGAATGCCGTGATCGCCGCCCTAGCCAGCCGAGGCAAAGATTCACCGCTCACCGCACTGATCATCGACTATGGGCATGAGACGACCGAGTACGGCGATACGCTTCAGGCCGTCTCCCGGCATAAATTCGCGAACCCGTTACACGCGCCAGGCAATGTTGATCTGACGGCCCATGTGGACTTTGGCGCCTTGAAGGATGCAGCACGCGACAAGGGACTGAC
>NZ_JBZMXT010000053.1:0-14962 GCF_058506495.1 Methyloceanibacter sp.
ACCGCGACCTATTCCATTTCGCTCTTCGTGATCGGCATGCCTTTGGTCTGGCGGGCACGCGCTGCCCTTTTCAAGGGCCTAAGCCTCGGCGCGATGGGACTTTGGGTCCTTGGTACAACGGCCTATCACGTTTTGGTTTTGGGCGTTCCGCAGGCGGAGGTCATGGGTGCGATTGGATTCCTTGCGCTCGTCGCCAACCTGGCGAGTGTCCTGCTTCTGCTGAAGTTCCGTGACGGGGATGCGAATATCCGTTCAGTTTGGCTTTGCAGCCGCAACGACGCCATCGGCAATCTCGCCGTGATCTTGGCGGCAAGCGGCGTGTGGGCCACCGGAACGGCATGGCCCGACCTCATCGTCGCCGGAATCATGGCGACCCTGTTCCTCTGGTCGTCGGCGCAAATCGTTCGGCAAGCCATGACGGAACTGCGTACGGAAAAGAACTTCTCAGTTGCCGCTTTGAATCATAAGCGCCACCCAGAACAGGACACAGCCACGTCTGGTTGACCTCCATAACCAGGCGCTCCCGCGCTGACCATCAAGGTCCGCTAAGTGCCAGAAGCGGACATTGCTCCCACTCTGATTCATATCAAAGGCAGATGTGTGAACAAACGTTGGGATGATCACCGAGCTTCCTGCACTTGAAGGAGAAGATGAGAATGACCGCTTGGCGCCTGGCTTTGGTGACGATCTTCTGTGTCCTTGCACTTCTGCCAGTAACGGCATTTGCAGAGGAGGAGGCAGAGACACAGGGGGCCGATCAATCGACTCAACAGGCGATCGAAGAGGCAAAAGAGACAACCAACCAAGCAATTGAAGCTGCAAAGCAGGCCGTGTTGGAAGCCATTGACGCGGCCAAGGAGGCTGCAAGTTCGGTCCTCGAGTCTGAAGAGGAAGCAGCCAAGCGTGCCCTGGATAAGGCTAAGGACGCCACCAGCACTCTCGACCAAGCCAGCGAGGCAGCGAGAGAGGTATTGGAGAAGGCCAAACAGGCGACCGAAGAGATTCTTGATAAAGCCAAAGGAGCCGCACAGTCATCTTCAGAGCTCGCGGGAAAAGAGGCGTCAGAGGCTACCAAAGACGGGCGCGAAGTGCCGGTGACAATCGACAACTTTATACGCGCGGCGACTGACATCGAGCTCCAAAAATACGCTTCGCTAGCCGGTGGCGTGAATCGCTTCTACCACTTTCGCGAGCCAACTCCGGTCGACAATCAGCCCACCATCCGTATGAACCGCGACACGCTCTACAGCACCGTGGTCGTCGACATCAGCGAGGGCGCGACCTTGACGCTGCCAGACGCGGGCGACCGCTATATGTCCGCGATGGTCGTCAATCAGGACCACTACATCAACGAGGTGTTCCATGGCGGCGGCACCTACAAGCTCGACATGGAGGCTTTCGACACGCCCTATGTCATCGTCTACGTGCGCACGCTGGTGGACGCCTCCGATGCTGACGACGTGGGGGCGGTGAACGCGCTCCAAGACCAGATGACGATCGAGGCGGCCTCCTCGAAGCCCTTCGTCGCGCCGGATTATGATGAGGAGAGTTACAAGGCTCTTGTCGAGCGGCTCAACGCGCTCATGCCTTTCTTCTCCGACGCCCTGGGGGCTTTCGGCGCCAAAAAGAACGTCGATCCCGTGAAGCACCTAATCAACACTGCCGTTGGGTGGGGCGGCCTGCCGGAAACCGAAGCCTTTTATGGCGGCGCCGATCCCGGGCTGCCTGTTGGTGAATACAAGATCGAGGTTCCGGCTGAGGTCCCGGTGGGCGCGTTCTGGTCCGTCAGCCTCTACAATGCGGACGGCTTCTTCGAGCCGAACGATATCGACGGCTATGTGGTCAACTCGGTAACCGGCACGCGCAACGACGATGGCTCGATGACGGTCCATCTCGGCGGCTGCGACGACGGGCGGGTCAACTGCCTGCCGATCATGGAGGGGTGGAACTACGTCGTGCGCCTCTATCAACCTGGCCCCGAAATCATCGACGGAAGCTGGACGTTCCCAAAGGTGCAACCAGCCAAATGAGCAAACTGGCGCCATCTGCCGCGATACGCGCTGCAATGGTTCGTTGGACTATCATATAGATCAGCTTTGCAAGACACAGGGAGTGAGGCCATGAGAATCGGAATTGTTGCTCTGAGCTATGCGGTACTTGCCGTGATGCCTGCACAGGCGGAAGAAGTGAACGTTGACAATTTCGTACGGGCCGAATCCGACACGATGTTCCGAGCCAACATGAAAGCAATGGGAGTTGGTGTGGGCGAAGTTCACCACCTCCGTATGCCGACGACCCCTGAGAACCAGCCTGTGATTCGCATGAATCAGGACACGCTCTATACGGCTGTCGTGCTGGACCTTTCGGAGCCGGTAAAAATCACGCTTCCGGAAATCGGAGGACGGTATCAGTCCATGCATGTGGTCAACCAAGACCACTACATGTTCGTAGAGGCCAAGCCTGGGGTGTACGACCTGACAGAAGAAAACGTTGGGACGCGGTTTGCGCTTGTCACAATCCGTACCTTCGCCAACCCTAAGGATCCCGACGACCTCAAAAAAGCACACGAAGCTCAGGACGCCATCAAGGTTGAGGGTGGCGGTAAAGGCCCGTTCGATGCACCGGACTGGGACCAGCAGGCGCTCGCAACAGGTCGAAAAGCACTGAATGACTTCGCTGCCGCGCTAGGTTTTGAGGCTTCCAAGGCCTTTGGGCGCAAAGAAGAGATCGAGCCGACATCTTTTCTGATAGGCGCCGCGGCCGGTTGGGGCGGGCTGCCGCAAAGCGCGGCAATGTATGTCATCGATAGTGTAACTGCGAATGACGGCGACACACCTCACAAAGTGACGGCAAAAGATGTGCCTGTCGACGGATTCTGGTCGATTACGGTCTACAACGCGGACGGCTATCTTGAAGCGAACGATTTGGGCGTAAACAACTACAATAATGTCACTGCCGAGCCGAATGACGACGGCTCCATCACTATTCATTTCGGCGGGTGCGGCGACGATCGGGTAAACTGTATCCCCATCACGGAGGGCTGGAATTACGCCATCAGGATGTACCAGCCGCGTGCAGAAATCATCGACGGAAGCTGGACGTTCCCTGAGATCGAGCCTGCTGAGTGACAAGAAGAGGAAACTCGCGAGGTTTCCATACTCCAAGAAAAATTTCGGACATTCGGGCCGTAACCAAAAAGGTCAGGTTATCACTGACTGCGACGATGTCCGCTTTTGGGTCATTAGCTGACATCAGCAGGCAAAATTTGGACGTCCGGTTTGCACCCGAAAGCAGACATCCTCAATTGCGGGACCTATGTCAGCTATGTGCCATAAGCGGTCATACGCCCCAAGGTCGTGTTGCGCCTAGCGCTCCTATTTCTCGGTCTCTTGGGGGCAGTCGATGTGTTCGATGACGCAGCCTTCATCATCAAACTCTACCGTGCAGCCTTCCTCCTTGTAGTGGTCCAGCGTGCTCTTCCGCCACTCAGCACACACACGATCTCGCTCGGACGCCGGCACATCCACGCGGCCCCAAGGCCCGTTCACGAACACTCCGCCAGGGCCCACAAAGACGTTTGCCCAGGGCGTCTTAATATCAACTTCGGCACTCGCCGGACCGCTCAAGGCGCTCGTGCCGAGAAGTGCGAACGTGAGGATCACTGCTCTTACCATTATCGACAACTCCTAGTGCTTCTTGCTTTGGCCAAGCCTCAAGCATCTGGGACTAATTCTCATCCCTGCGGAGCGCGAATGGAAGCCTCAGATCGAAAAGACTGAGGGAGCCTGGCGACCTTTCCGCATCTAGAGCCGCTGGACTGACGCGAGGCAGCCATCGCGGCTTAACGGTGCTGCGGGTCTTTCAGGCATACATTCAATTTGATGGTCCGGCTGTTCGGGCTCTTCCGTGTAGGGTCTCAACAGACAGTCAGTTTCGATGCTCACGATGTCCGCTCTGGGTCATTAGCCGACGTTCTAACGTCGCTCAGCAACGACCGCTTTGTGCCCAAAAGGAGACGTGTCTCTCGCGCAGATCGACGGCAGCTATCTGCCAGAAGCGGACATCGGGCCATGCGACGTGAGTGACAGGGCCCCTGCTGGATGAGGGTAGCAATCCGAGTGGGAGCTAGCGCTGCTGGCAGCCGCTAATTGTTCATCGCCTTCATAACGGGACCTACAATTCCCGTAAGCACCGCCCCGCTCGGCCCGGTCGTACCAGTCCACAGCTTGCTTGATGTTACCCTGCTCTTCGAAGAACACACCAACCTGATGTTGGCCGCGGGGATCCGGATCAGGGCTCGACGTGATTGCGCCTAACTATGCAAGGTTCTGCGGTAATGCCGATCCAGCGTGCGGCAAATCTACGTAAGGGAGAGGGATCATCCCGGGTGGCGGCAGCGGTGCTGGCAATTGGCGCGAATTGGACATGTCTCTGTAAGGGAGAACGAGCATTCCAGGTGGCGGTAGCGGCGCTGCCCAGTGGGGCAAATTGGACATGTCTTCCGCAAATGAAGAAGCGGGCGCATGGACCTCCCTCGAGACGATGTCGGAGCGCTTGGTTGGATCGAGCGACGCCCTGGACGACAAGCGAGTGGCCTGCTGGCTACTGCTCGTTTTCGCATTAGCAACCAGCGGCAACTCGTCACGAAACAAATCGGTTTGGCCTGCGTGAACAAACGAGGAAAAAGCAAGAGCGGTAGCCAGCAACCCAATGGAAGCATTGGTCAGGTAGTCCAGGCGGTGCGTCCAGCTTAGAAGCACGGACGAGAAGCTACTCGGCGAGCTTTGAGGGGTTAAGACTTCTTCGTTATGAGGCCTCTCAAATCGATCAAGTTGCCGATCTCGTTTGCGCCCTCGTTCAATCTCCGAGTGTTGAGAATGCACATTAGCCGGCCGCTCTCTAAGCTGAGGGCTTCGACGTCTCGGATTTGCCGAGGAGCTTGTGGACCCAATACGCGTCTTGAGGTCTTTGGTACTGGTGCAGAGGGTGGATGACTTTGGCTTTCGCTCCTGAGGGGAGGTGGCAGCCGTTTCCAGACCGGGCGTCCTCATGAGCCGCTGAAATAGTGCGCGTCTCTTCGTCGGCGTTGCCTGTCGCTGGGTCGTACGTAGAGAAATAAACTCACGTCCTGGCAAATGTTCCAAGGGCTGACGATAGGCGAGGGCGCGATGTTCTTCGAGATCCTGACGTGCTGTAGCAACGACGTCTGCTGAGCTCTTCAAAACTCCTTTTACTCTTTTGATGTGAGCATCTATTTGTTTGATGTCATCATCGTCAATCAAGTACAACTCATCAGACATCCAAAGCTCTCCGCAGCAATGATGCGTTGTGTTGGATTCAGCAAGCGCTCGCAAAATGACGATCGCGTGCACTCTAAGTGCCGCATGAGCTAATCTATTTTGATGTGCCCATTTAGCGAGACGTACAAGCGTTCGTGGTAAAGGGCTTGTGGGCAGATGTTCCTTTGTGGAACAGAATACGGTTCATGCGGGCCAATGAAGAAAAGTCGACCGTAGCTTGGGGGTGAGGGGATCGAAAAAGGCTGGCGACCGCTTAGCCCCACTGTCAGGCCAGAAAGGCAAGATGCCTATTCGCTCCGATCAGAGGCATGAAACCATGACAAGAGAAGAGCATCTTCGGCCGAGTAAAACATTTTCGACAGCGGGATGGTCGGTTGTTGCTTCAGCAGCTATTCCCACCGATAGAACGACTGGTACGCCGGCGCGTTTCAGGATGACATCGGCCAGTCTTCACTTGTCCGACGCATCCCCTTTGAAAGAGTCGAGGCCCTTGGCTGAGGGGGTAGGGACAATATCCGCTTTGGGTCAGAAGCGGAAATCGCAAGCCGAGTCGGCGATGTCCGCTCTCCCCTCTGAAGCGGACATCGTCAGTATCGAAAGTGATGTCCGATATGTGCCAGCTTAACTGCGCTTTGAATAAGGCCGAGACAAGACTTTCCTAAATCGTGAGGAAACACCGTAGCGATCTTCACGGCTGCTACGCGTCTCCGCGCTTCTCAAATTTTTCCGCCTCCATTGCTTCCCGTGCCTGCTCAAGATACCCAATGACCTCGTCGTCCGGGACCTGATGGAAATCGGCATAATGCAACCCAATGCCATAGAACGGCACCGGCGTTGACAAACAAACAATGGCGTCGACCTCACTCCGTAACGCCTCGACTGCCTCTATGGGCGCAACGGGCACGGCGAGTAGGATGCTCTTTGGCTTCTTGCGCCGCAGAGCTTTGAGCACAGCACGAACGGTCGTGCCCGTGGCAATGCCGTCATCGACCACAATGACCGAGCGTCCCTCGATCTCGCAATGCGGATGATCCTCGAAGTAGAGCCTCCTGCGGCGTGCTATCTCTTCAAGCTGCTTCTTTGCCGCCTCCTCAATATAGGCTCGGCTCACATTGGCAAGACCGCAGACCTCTTCATTGACCACGATCTGCGGATCCTTGCCGTCGATGACCGCGGCAGCGGCAAGTTCAGGCTGCCAGGGCACACCGATCTTGCGCACCATGACCAGATCCAGGGGCGCCTTCAGCTCTTTGGCAATCTCAGCTGCGACGGGCACGCCACCCCGCGGTAAAGCCAGAACGACGGGATAGGGAAGTGACTTGGCCGCGACTTCCTTGGCGAGATCCAGGCCCGCCGACGTACGATTTTCAAATATGCGGTGTGCTTTCAATTCTCTTTCGCCTGAAAATGCTGGGTGAACCAAGCACCGGCAGCCTCGACGACCTCATCAAGCGTACCGGGCTCCTCGAAAAGGTGTGTTGCGTCAGGAACGATATGCAGATGCTTTGTGCATTTCAGTTCCGCGTACGCATCCTCGTTAAGTTCCAATACGCTTATGTCTGCGCCGCCCACGATTAGCAAGGTGGGCGCTTGGATTTGCGCTAATGCTGCACCGGCCATGTCCGGACGGCCACCACGCGAAACAATCGCCGCAATCTCGCGAGGGTTTTGAGCAGCGGTCACTAGCGCGGCGGCCGACCCTGTGCTGGCACCAAACAGGCCCACAGGCAATGCTGCCGTGTTGGGATCCTCACGCGTCCAAACCAGCGCTTCCTCGAGGCGCGTGGCAAGCAAGGGAATGTGAAAAACATTGCGACGATCGCTGGCTTCTTCCTCGGTCAGGAGATCAAACAGTAGTGTCGCTATGGCGTGGTCCTGGAGCTTTTCTGCCACATACGTGTTGCGCGGGCTAAGGCGGCTACTGCCGCTACCATGGGCGAACATGACAAGGCCGATGACCGGCTCGGGAATCGTGAGGATGCCCTTCAGCTGCTTCGGCCCGATGGTGACATTATGTGGAATGCCCCTGGAAACCTGACTTTGGCTCATTGGCTGCCCTCCCTTTTTAGGCATTCGAAGAATGACTGTGACCTTGTAAGGTTCGGCAACTTTGACAAAGGTCAACATATGCGCCGGCAATTGAGGCAAAGAGGCTGTTAGAAGCTCCAATTGATGAGGATCGGCTTTGACTATTCCCACCAAAGATAAGGTGCGATTCCTGAGTTCGTGCGAGGCCTATGCTTACCGCCCGCCGGCCGTTGTGGTCAAAGAGACGCACATGTCGTGGGTCTTCGTAGCCGGCGATCGCGTGTACAAGCTCAAGAAACCGGTCCACTACCCTTTCCTCGACTTCAGAAGCATAGAAGCCCGCGAAAAGAATTGCCGCGAGGAGGTGCGTCTCAATCGGCGACTTGCCCCGGATGTCTATCTCGGCGTGATCCCACTGACGATTGAAACCAAGGGTCGCCTCGCGGTTGCGGGACGAGGTGAAGTCGTCGATTGGCTCGTCGAAATGAGGCGTCTACCCGAACATCTCATGCTCGATCAGGCGATCCTCAAGAAAAGGATCGAGCGCGGTCAAACCGATCCAATCGACGCGGTAGTGCACTTGTTGACCAAATTCTTCAAGACCTGCCCACCCGCCGAGATATCGCCTGAAGCTTATGTGCAGCGGTTCGCGCGCGAGCATGCCATCAATGAAGCTATGCTCTCCGACCCCCGTTTCGACCTCGACGGGGCCGAGGTCAATGACGCGCTCGTCCGAGTACGGAAGGGACTTGAGAACGGGGCAGCCGGCCTCGAAGAACGCGTAAAACGCGGGCATATCGTGGAGGGCCATGGCGACTTAAGGCCTGAGCATATCTGCCTCCTAGATCCCCCTATAATTATCGATTGCCTCGAATTCAGCTATGTCCTTCGCCTCGTCGACCCCTTCGATGAGTTGAGTTATCTGGCGCTGGAATGCGCAATGATCGATGCCAGCTGGGTTGGCGAGCGCATCTTCCATGGCTGTGCTGAAGCCCTAGGCGGCCTCCCTTCCACTGCGCTTCTGGATTTTTACTGGACCTACCGCTCGTGTCTCCGAGCCCGACTGGCGCTTGCCCATCTTCTTGACCCGTATCCGCGCACGCCAGAGAAATGGGTCCCGCTCGCCCGACGGTATATCCGGCTGGCGCAATCGCGTGTGCTCAAGCCGGCCCTTCGAGCAGTTCCGTAATCGAACCCTCGCCCTGACAGCAACGGATCGCGTCGGCGAACAACGTCGCCGCTGAGAGGATGCGTACCTTCTGACCTATAAGGTCTGGAGCGAGTCGGAATGGCGGCACGGTATCTGTGATTAAGCTTTGGGCCAGACCCGACTGGCGAATTACATCGCTGGCATCCCCGACAAAGAGTCCGTGAGCGGCAAAGGCAATTACCTTTTCAGCACCAGATTCCTGGCAGGCTTTAGCGGCGCGCGCGAGCGTGCCGCCCGTCGAGATGAGGTCGTCGATCACGAGAACGGTGGCCCCTTCCACCTCCCCTGCTAGGAGCTCGCCGGTCACGGTGCCTGCACTGCGCCTCTTCTCCAGGAAGGCGCTCCCCACGGGCCGCTTTAGCGTCGCCTCAAGCGTTTCGCGAAAAAGCTGAGCGCGCTTTACACCACCGGGATCGGGCGAGGCGACGACCACGGGCGCATCGCTTACGAGCCCGACCGCCTCCCTTGCGAACAGCCGTCGCGGATCCAGATGAATGGTCTGACAGCGGAAGGAGTTTTGATAGGCGACAATATTGTGCACTTCGAGCGTCATGATGAGGTCGATGCCGGCAGCCTCGAACAAACGGGCCATGTAACGAGTCGTAACGGGGTCGCGTGATTTTGTCTGCCGGTCCTTCCGCGAATAAGCCAGATAAGGAACCACGGCGGTTACGTGACTCGCCCCGTTTTCTTTCAGAGTACTTATAAAGAACAGTAGGCGGCATAGCCTGTCATTGACGCTACCCTCGGGCCCAGAGTGAAGGCTCTGGATGACGTAAACATTGTGTCCGCGTACGCTAACGAGGGGGCGAGCCTTATGCTCGCCATCTTCGAACTCCCGCTCCTCGTGAGCAGCAAGCTCTACGCCAAGCGCGGCTGCGACTTTCCTGCCAAACTCCTGGGTAGCGTTCAGTGCAAAGATATCCATGAGCAGCACTTGAGGATATAGACGACTAGTTATGGCCCTTACGAATGATTGACGCCTGCGTCGGACAAGGCCGTCATAATGCCGGCGACAATCCTTTCCACTTCCCCTTCATAGCGCGCTGCAAACTGGAACGGTTCGACATGCCACGTTCCAACGGTACGAGCCATCTCTCCCGCAGCGAGCTGTGAGATGCAAGCGTTCCTCCGCAAGCGCGATATTCGTATCGATAACTACCTTCGCTTAAATCCTGTAATCATTGCACGGACGAGGTTCTCTCGATACACAAAGCTCCTTAGGAAGACGCCTACGATATGCACGCAGATCAGAGCGAGCGCAATGTTCGCAAAGACGCGATGCCAGTCTTCGGCCCACTGTCCTTCGTCATAAACCAAGATGCCGGTTGCAACAGTGCCAGCCAGGAATACGAGCAGTAGCGTTATAACGTAAACGCCCCCAGGGCTGTGCCCAATACGGCGCTCGCCGGCCCGTAGAACGAGCAGATCACATACATAGCGAAGCGTAGTGGACGGCGCGTAGAGAAATTCCGAGAAGCGGGCATAACGTGAGCCAATGAAACCCCAGAGAAAGCGCGTCGCGATAAGTGCCCCTGCCGCATAGCCAGCCCAAGCATGAAGTAAGGTCTCCTTATCAGCAAGGAAGGCCACCGTTACGCTAAGCACCAACGTCCAATGGAATGAACGTACAAAGGCATCCCAAACATAGACCTGATCCGAAATTTGCTTACGGTCCGGTTTAATCATCATTACTCCATCCATGCAGCAGTTGCCGGGCGTTTTGGCTGAATCTAGAGCTTGTTGGCTCGTCAGTCTCTTGAGGCTGATTTGTCAGGGGACCCTCGTGCATTTTGAGGCCTATGCGAAAGTTCAAATCTGACATCAATGCGCGAGCAGAGCCTTTGTCTGCCAGTGCCAGCCCATCGGGCGGGGATCCCTTTTTACTTGCCCTTCTTAGGGTCCTCGTCCAGCGGCACCACTATCCGATAACGCAGAGCGAACCATCGTCATTTCAGCCAGATTCTCCAGCGTCAGCAGACCGACAAGCTTTCCGTCTACATCCGTCACGCCGATTATTGGCTGCTGACCTGGCATCAACTGACGAACCGCACTATCCAGTTTGGCATTCGCACTAATCGTCGGTACGTCGGCTTGCATCACTTCGAGGATTGGTACATCGGGCCCAATCTCCTTCAAGACCTTCAACGTGGCGTCTCGCGTTAGTGCCCCGCGCAAGCGCCCACCGTTATCTATGACAGGGAACTCTTTTTGTGTGGTCCGAATTAGCGCGTCCGCAGCATCTCCAGCGGTGGCTGTGATAGGCAATGATTGAAAGTCAGTGATCATTGCATCGCTTACAAGAGCGCCTTGGGTCACCGCGCGAATTTGAGCCTGCGTCGCCTCACCGGACGCCGCAAGAAAGATGAAAGCGGCGATAATAACTAACATCGGATTGTAGAAGATACCGAGCACACCGAAGACGATAGCGAAGCCTTGGCCGATCTTCGCGGCCATTTCTGTAGCGCGGACGTTCCCCATCCGCATGGCGAGCAGGGCTCTCAGCACACGCCCACCGTCCATGGGAAAGGCTGGGATCATATTGAAAACAACTAAGATGATGTTTGCACCCATGACCTTTACAGCCAGCGACACTGAAGGATCCTCGATCTTCATTAGGTTCTCGACGTCGAGGTGCGATCCCACCCACACAAGGAGCAGCGCCGCAATGGCGACGTTTACCGCTGGGCCTGCGACGGCGACGATCAACTCCTCGTAGGGCTTGTCGGGCATCCGCTCCATGCTCGCGATTCCACCGAACGGCCATAGGGTTACGTCGCGTGTTTTCACGCCGTAGCGGCGCGCCGCAAACACATGACCGAGTTCGTGTAAGAGCACACATGAGAAGATCAGCACGATGAAGATGGTTCCCTGCCAAGCCGCCTCCGCCCCGCCTCTTTGGTAATAGACGGTGCCGATCCAAAGTAGGAAGAGCAAGAAAGTGATGTGGATCCGAATCGCTGTGCCAGCGATAGAGCCAAGATTCAGGGACCAGCGCATTCCAAATAAACTGTCAATCTAGTTTCCATGCTCCTACTATATATAGGAAGTTCAGGAGCGCTCTGCAGGCGTCAGCAGCCAACTTTAATAAGCGTGACCGTTATCCTATCTCTGCCAGCAACTTCCGGCTTGGGTCCTTTGTCGCTCTCTTGCACCAGGCGAGAGCATGCCCGGTTTACGCCATTGACCCGACATCCCCGCACTCACGACTGAGGTCGGCTAAGTGCTAACCGCGGATACGCGCCTAGCAGCCGACGCGGGTGGCACCTCGGAGCTATCAGGGCCCGTTGACTTCAGCATCATCTAGCGAATGGCCGAGCTGGAACAAACCCTCTTCAAGCTAATCACCAACTAGCAGTGTAGTTAGCAGGTAACGTGCTGCATATGCTTCGTCCGCGACGATATCCTAGCGAGTGGGGACTTGATTTGGCTCAAAGAGACCGTGTCCGCGACCACAAATATACATATCTAGAGCTTCAGCATTGGATAGCACCGCTGAACCAGCTAGGAGGCCTCGTTGATGGCGCACAAAAAAATCCTATTCCACTCGGCCGCCCGCGAAAAAATCCTTCGAGGGGCCAGCGCGCTTGCGGACGCAGTCCGCGTCACTCTTGGGCCGAAATCGAAGTCGGTGCTAATACAGAAGAAGTGGGGAACGCCGATCGTCTGCAATGACGGCGTTACGATCGCCAAGGAAGTTGACCTCCCAGACCCAGAAGAGAACCTGGGAGCACAGATGCTCCGGCAGGCGGCTGAGAAGACAGGCGAAGCGGTCGGTGATGGCACCAGCGCTTCTACCGTCCTTGCTCATGCGATTTTTGCCGAAGGCATACGCAACGTCGTAGCTGGTGCAAGTGGCATTGACATCAAGCGTGGACTTGAACGTGGCCTGAAGCTTGCCGTCAATACTTTGCGTGAGCTTTCTAGGCCAGTAAAGGCCCGGAAGGAGAAGGCCCAAGTGGCCACCATCTCGGCGCATAATGATCCTGCCATCGGCGAATTAGTTGCTGATGCCATGGAAAAAGTGGGGGACGATGGGGTCATCACGGTCGAAGAATCAAAGACAACAGAGACCATACTTGAGGTGGTCGAAGGCATGCAGTTCGACCGCGGATTTATCTCGCCCTATTTTGTCACCGATGCCGAGAAGATGGAGGCTGTTCTTGAAGACCCGTATGTCTTCCTATGCGACCGGAAGCTGAACAACCTCAAAGATCTATTACCTCTTCTGGAGCAGGTGGCTAAGAGCGGCAAGCCAATCCTGTTCGTGGCCGAAGACGTTGAGGCCGAGGCCCTAGCGACGCTGATTGTCAACCAATTGCGCGGCGTCGTACGAAGCGTCGCGACCAAAGCGCCCGGGTTCGGAGATCGGCGTAAGTCCATCCTTGAGGACGTGGCTGTGCTTACCGGTGGACAGCTCGTCTCCGAAGATCTCGGTATTAAGCTCGAGTCCGTCCAACTTAGCCAACTTGGACACGCCCGACGTGTGGTCTCCGATCGCGACAGCACGACGATTATCGGCGGAATGGGCGACAGAAAAGCGATCGAGGGACGCATTCGACAAATTCGCGCGCAGATCGAGAAAACTTCAAGTGACTACGACCGAGAGAAGCTAGAGGAGCGCCTTGCCAAGCTGTCCGGCGGCGTCGCAGTCGTCCGCGTTGGTGCACCGTCGGAGGCAGAGATGAAAAGTAAGAAAGAAGCACTCGACGATGCGATCAACGCGACAAAGGCAGCCGTGTCTGAAGGTATCGTGCCAGGCGGTGGATTGGCCCTTTTGCGCTGCATCAGCGGAATCGCTGACGAGGCGGTAAGAGCCGAAGGTGATGAAAAAACGGGGTTGGAAATCCTTCAGCGTGCGTTGAGCGCGCCCACACGGCAGATTGCCGAAAACTCAGCTGTAGACGGCGGTGTAGTCGTTGCCCGTATGCAGGAGGGTAAGGGGAATCTGGGCTATGACGCTGCCCGAAACGAATATGTTGATCTGATAGAGGCAGGTATCGTCGATCCCACAAAAGTGGTGCGTGTTGCACTCGAAAATGCCGTGTCGATTGCGAGCACTCTTTTGCTGACAGAGGCAACGATGACGGAGATTCCGGAAGAGGAGGAGCGGCACCAGAGCGAGGCAGAGATCGGCATGTAATTCACGTGCTCGACATGAGAAGACCTTGGCGGGTCTCGATGGTGCCCGACGGGCACTCAGCGTTCGGGTGTCGACGACGTTTGGGTGAAGGCTCGCCCCGTCTCAAGGATCCATAGCAGTCGGTAGTGCGGCTGATGTTATATTGCCCTCGGCGTTGAAGCGGAAAAGGTCCAAGCGCCGTAGCCGACCACGCGGTCCCGATTGCCGCTTATGTCACCTGAATTGCGCAGATCGAGACGATGGATCTGCCAGTCTCGTTGGCGTGCGGCGCAAAGTGCACCATTCAGCGCCGCGAAGCCACAGGCATTCTTGGGGCCGAGCCGCAAGTAGTCCAACCGCTCTATAATCTTCGCGCTTGCTAGGTCACGTGTCTGGGCGGATACATAGTCGAGATAGTGGGACAGGTCGGTGCTAACCACGAGAAGCGTCTGCTTGTCTAGCACAAGTGCTATTATGGCAGCGACCTCGTCCGGCGATGCCTCACCCACGAGCAACGGGATAAGTGTAAACCGGCCTAGCGCCTGTTGCAGGAAAGGCAATTCAACCTCGAGCGCGTGCTCCGGCGCATGGGCGCGGTCATCAATGTCGATGAGACCAGCGTCGAGAAGCGCGGCGACCTGGTCTGTGTCGATTACAATCTCGCCTAGGGGCGTCGTGAAGCTTCGAGCCGAGGAAGCAGCAATCCCAAAAACAGGCACGTAGTGAGCCGGGCCGATCAACAGTACGCGCTCGAAAGCGCGTTCCGAGGAGGCAAGCGCTGCGAAGGCGCTGGCCGCTACGGGCCCTGAAAACATGTAGCCAGCGTGAGGGACGACGATACCGACAAGACCGGATTCTTCGATCTTTGTGGCCTTCGAGAGGAGACCCTCGACCGTGTCCGCGAGTTCGCGTGCCCCGCGTGGATAGAAGCTTCCCGCTACCGCCGGCCTTCTGGTGCTCGAGAGTGGTTCAAGCGCGATCATGGAGGCGTTGACTCCGCTCAGAAGTTACCCATCTTCATAACATGGATACAATTGATATGGGTGCCTCCGTGCCGGGCCGCTACTGGCACGGGCTTGCTGATGGCCGCGTGCAATGCGACCTCTGCCCCCGTGAATGCAAGCTACATGAAGGCCAGAGGGGACTCTGCTTCGTGCGAGCGCGTGAGAACGACGCAATTCTCCTCACGACCTATGGTCGGTCCTCAGGGTTCTGCCTCGATCCGATCGAGAAGAAGCCGCTCAACCACTTTTTCCCTGGCAGCGCTGTGCTTTCCTTCGGAACGGCCGGCTGCAATCTAAC
>NZ_JBZMXT010000054.1:0-14847 GCF_058506495.1 Methyloceanibacter sp.
TTTTCCCATAGCGCCTTGTTCGGATTCATGAGCCATCCCTCCCTAGATTGGGCCCGGATCATGCGCCTGGCCCGCAACGCGTGCAAGACATCGCCCCCCAGAGTCCCTGCGAGAGGCGGCGTTGTGGTCGCGGGTTTGGGGTGGCTTCCTGCCGAGAATAAGGGGAATCAGCCTTGATTTTAGAGTGCCACCCGACCATTCTCCGCGGCAATCGATAGATGCGGAAGGAGCCATATGGCGAAGGAAGAGATGCTCGAATTTCCGGGAGTGGTGACCGAACTCCTCCCGAATGCCACTTTCAGGGTGAAACTCGAGAACGAACACGAGATTATTGCCCACACGGCGGGACGTATGCGCAAGAACCGGATCAGGGTGCTTGCTGGTGACAAAGTTTTGGTCGAGATGACCCCCTATGATCTCACTAAAGGTCGGATCACTTACCGATTTAAGTAGCAAGCTCGGGCTCAAGCGCAGCACGCCTGCGCAAACCGAGTCTGCGCCCGCGGCCGTGTCCGGCAAGACGAAGGCGCCGAAGCGCCCGTCGCGCCGGCGTGCGCAAAAGCCAGGCTCCAGCTTCAGGCCCAAGCTTGTGCTCGCCTCGGCGTCTCCGCGCCGGCTGCAGCTGCTCGAGCAAGCAGGGCTCGCGCCAGACGCGTTGCGGCCGTCCTCGGTCGATGAAAGCGTTTCGAAAGGCGAGGTGCCCCGACAAATTGTTCGGCGGCTCGCAAAAGCAAAAGCGGAAGCTGCGCTGAATCTCGTCAAAAACGAGCCCGAGCTCGCCAAGAGCTTCCTCATTGCTGCCGACACGGTCGTCGCCGTTGGGCGTCGCGTTCTCGGCAAGGCTGAGCTAGAGAACGAGGCCGCCGATATGTTGCGGCTGCTGCGCGGCCGCGCGCATCGCGTCTATACGGCGGTCACAATGGTGACGCCCGAGGGCCGCTGGCGCGAGCGGGTCGTCGAGACGCGTGTCCGCTTCCGCAACATTACGGACCAAGAAATTGGCGCATATCTCGCCAGTGGCGAATGGCGGGGCAAGGCCGGCGGCTATGCCATTCAGGGCATCGCGGGCGCTTTCGTGGTGAAGTTGGTTGGGTCCTACACGAATGTGGTCGGCCTGCCGCTCACCGAAACGGTCAGTTTATTGGCGGGCGAGGGGTACCCGGTCGCGCTGACCTGGCTCGCCAAAGTCGAGGTCGATGCCGAGTGAGCACGGCTGGCAAGACGCCAAAGGCTGTTTCGCGCTGCCCCATCTGTCGCAAGCCGACCGTCAAAGCGCATCGTCCCTTCTGTTCGCAACGCTGCGCAGATCTGGACCTCGGCCGTTGGCTTAAGGGTGGCTATGTTGTTCCTGGTGACCCGGCCGAGGAGGATTTTCCCGAGAACCCGGCGGACTGGGAAAAGAGCTAGAACCAGCGGGCCGTCGGAGAAGAGACAGCAGAAGTCCGGTCTCGACAGAGCCCGGCCGATTGCCTATAAGCCAGAGCCTTTCGAAATTGGCTGTATTGGAGGCGTTTCGCGCCATTCCTCGCGCCAGGCGGACAGCTAACTTAAGGCATGCCCAGGTAGCTCAGTTGGTAGAGCAGCGGACTGAAAATCCGCGTGTCGGTGGTTCGATCCCGCCCCTGGGCACCATTGTCTTCTATCACTACTTCAATGACCGGTTGGCAGGCTGACCCCAAACAACGCAGCAGGCGTTACCAGGACGTACTGAGTATCGCGGCTTTGGCCTCGATCTTGTCAGCGAGCCTCTTCGAATCCGCACTGTCCCAATTCGGTGGCGCAGTGACCTCCGACCAAGCCTCGATATAGTCCTCAACGGCGTAGTTGTGACCATGCCCGGGCGGAACAGCCGCCGCGAACATCATGTCGACGCCTACTTGCAGCGCGGTGATGATGGGGAACCAGCGAAGTAGCGGCGAGACATCGCCACCTCTGGGATCGCTCATCCACTGCGGTGCGCGGAGGAACATGCCTTCCTCGAAGAAGACGATCGCGTCGCTGGGATACGCGATATAGACGATCCGCACGCGCCCCCAATCCGCACTGCCTTCGTTGGCACTGTCCTGGTGGCCGATCACCCGAAAATTTGCGCCGTCCTCGAAAGTCGGGCGCCAAGCGGGAGACCCTTCGTCTCGATCACGCTGCACGGTTCGCCAAAGCTGGTTTCGAAACGGCGGCCCGGCCCAGACAGCACCGTCGAAGGAGTCGCCGAGCCAAGCGTGAACCGGCGGCGAGGCCTCCGATCCCAGTGACCCGAGGCTGAGCCCGAACAGATAGAGTTTGGGGCGCTCATCCTCAGGGAGGCCGTTCCAGTAATTGTAGATGGTCCTGAACACGGCTGCGGCAGATGCTTGAGAACGTCCTGGTTCCAGGATCAGCGAGAGCGGGCTTTGTAGATAGGAGTATTGGACCCCAACGGTCGCGACGTCGCCGTCATGCATGTATTCAAGCGGCGCGATACTGTTGTTGTCGACCCACCCCGTGCCTGTCGGTGTTGCAATGACCAAAATGGAACGGGAAAAGGCCCCCATCTCGATGAGGTCGGCAAGTGCTTTCTGAGCCTGCTCCTCCGGCGAATCTGCAGAGCGAAGGCCTGCATAAACGCGGATCGGTTCAAGAGCTTCTCGACCGTTGAAAGCCTCGATATCCGTCTTTCTCGGACCCTCGGTAACGAACCGCTTTCCCGCTCGGCCGAGACCCTGCCATTCAATGACAGAACCCGGACCTCCCGATCTCGTAGCCTCGATGGGGACAGAAGCGCCAGGCGGGTCGGCAATGTCCACCAAGGCTTGGGCGCGGTCGATCGCCCCAATGACAGCGCTGACCAGCGTGCCGTTGACAAGCGTGATCAGAAGCACCGCGAAAACCAAAGCGCCGAGCAGTGCCGCGACCCTTCGCGGAACCCAGCCATACACAAGGGCCGAGGCGGCCCGGGTCCCCCCGATTATCAAGCGTAAGAGAAGCATCAGCACAGCGGCAACTGCGACAGCGATTACCACCACCTGAAGAAGATTTGTGGCGTCGGTCGGCGGCATGTTTAGGCGAGAACGGACCTCGTCTTGCCACGCAGCGGCTTGCGGGACATAGACGAAGGCAGCGATCGCACAGAACACAGCCAAGCTGATGTTGACGACCCGATACCAAGCCCGCGGAATTTCAGGGAGCTCAAGGTAGCGCCACAAGGTTAGGCCGCCATACCCGATGGCATACCCGATAAAGAACGCCAAGCCGCCGAGCACGCCCTGAAACGGAGGCGGGCGTGGCACGAGCGAAGGAGTGAACGTCAGTATGAAGAACAACAGGCCGAGAAAAACCCCAGTCAGTGACGGTAGCCACCAAGGGGTCGCGTCAGAGTTTTCTGTTGGTTCATTGCTTTCTGTCATGCGTGAGAATTTTCCCAACCTCAGTTCTCATGGCAAGAGCCAGCAAATTTTGAGCCACGCCGGGGGCACACCGAGTTAACTTCTGACTCGTCGACGCCCGAAAGGCGAAGCGCGGGCATGGCTCCAAAGCCTTCTGGGTATGCCGTTGATCGCTATTAGCCGCCGAACACGACTGCACGGATCGGCAGCATGAGGGCCTGAACGCGAATTACGATCGCATTCGCGATGCCCATACCGTCGACAATCCGCATCGCAAGTGCACGAATACCTGTGGCCTTACCCGCCTCAATTTCGGCGGCGTGGCTGGAATAGGCGACACCAACACAGATACTTCCGCGCGGAATTGCGCTGGCCTGACTACCTTCGAATACGGGCTCAAGAAATGTCAGGATTGTGCCAGGTTGCGCTCTCTCGTCTACATCAAGCAGCTGATCGGTTGGACGCACTTGGCCACTAGCAATCACGTTCTGGACATCGGTGATGACCATTGGAATGACCGTCAATGGTTTAGAGGAGCAGGTAATCTCCGTGATCATGCCAACGTGCAAGACCTGTGCAGAAATCTGCCCAAAGGTTGCCAGAACGACCGGTGTGTCAGACGAAGCCGGCACGAGAATGCCCGCAGGCCGTAGAATCGGATTGACGATGTCGCCCGGTCGCAGGACGAATTGCTTCACCGTGCCGTCGATCCCGGCGAACACAGTCGCCTTCTGAATTTCTGTCTCCGCCTCGGCGAGAGCAGCTTCGGCACTCGCGCGCTGCGCGGGCAGGCTGGCCGAGATCTGCGCTTCGACCACCTGGCGCTTTGCAAGGGCTGCGTCCAGCGCACCCTGTCGGCTGTCGGCTGTTGCGCTGAGACTCACGAGCTCCTGCGCCGAGACGACCTGCGGGTTGCGCTCGTAGAGCTCTTCGCGGCGCTTCAGTTCGTCCTGCGCCTCGCGCAAGGCGCCTTCCGCCACGATAATATTTCCCTTAGCGACGCTTAGCTCAGACTGTGCTTGTTTCATTGCCGCGTCGACCTCGGCAATGCGCCGGCGTGCTGTTTCAGCTGCGGCGCGCTGTCGGCTCGTATCGAGCCGAAAGATCCGGTCGCCGGCCCTTACGTCTTGATTGTTGGTGACGTAGACCTCTTCGACTCGGCCTGGGCGGTCAGAAATGATCGAGACCGTGCGGAAACCGACAAGAACGTTCGATGCGATGGGGTGGAAGTAAAAGATCACGGTGATGAGCGTGATTGTCATCACTGCGCAAGCGGTTATGCCCCAGCGCAGCTCATACCAGAAGTTATAAAGTGTGATCTCTTCGCCAAGCCGCTTTCCCTGACCATAACGTCGGTAGAGATAGTCAGGCAGGATCGTGACGAGGAAGCTGAAAATAAGCTCGATCATGCGTCAGGTCTTTGTCTCTGCGCTCTTCGTTAACGCCTTCGCGATTTGCTTCAGCGGAGTGATGAAGTCTGGGAACCGGATGGAAGCCAGAATCAGGCCAGCGACCCAGTAGAGATTGTTGAACGTGAATAACGAGATGAGACCGAGGATGCCGACGATCTGTAGCTGAACCTTGGTGGCACCCTTGGCCAGGCGGTCCGGCCAAGCTTGGATCTTAAAGTATAAGAGGCCTAGGCCCAGCAGGACTAAAACCAAAGACAGTGCGACAGCAACGAGTAGTCCGTCCGTTTGTCCTGGGGGAGTGATAAAGAATGGCAGTGTGTCGAGCGCTGCGTCCGGATTTCCGGCTTTCATCTTTGTTGATCCAAGGTCATTCCCGCCACCAAGAGGAAGCAGAATGAGATTCAGCAGGGCCCAAGCTATCAGTCCCCAACGCAGTTCGTACCAAAAGTTAGAAAGTGTGATCTCTTTGCCGAGATGCTTTCCCTGGCCGTAGCGCCTGTAGAGGTAGTCGGGCAGGATCGTGATGAGCGCGGTGATAAAGAACTGAAACATCCGTCAATCCCCCGTCGAATGGGCTGGAGCCATCTCGGAATAGGACCTGCCATTGCCTCTATTACCACTGGCAACGTGTAGTGCCACCAGCCTGGCGATGATTACGGCTATGTACAGCGTTCCCACGGCCCCCTCCAACGCGACGACTGGGCGCACAAGGCTTGAGACTGGAATGATATCGCCGAAGCCAACAGTCGTCAGAGTTACCAAACTAAAGTAGAGAAATGCATCGCCCAATTGGTCCAAGGCAGAATGGCTAGGAATGCCCGAAAACGATCCTGGTCTGCTGAGCTCTATGAGTTCGTATAAGTTCCCAAATACCACGGCAATCAGGAGATACACCAAGACAGATTTGGTAATCGCACCTCTTGTTGCACCACGTGCGCCAAAAAGTTCGCCCAATACAATCAGCACGACCAACGCGGTCCAGATCACCGTGAAAGCAACCGCGATGGTCTCCAGCTCGAGCCCACCCCACAGCAGAGCGCACCATCGCGCTATGAACGTCAAAACGGTCAGCGCCAGAAATGGCCATCGCGGGGCGCCGCTACGAGTGACCGAGTAAGCTCCCACGATAATGACAGCGTCGAACAGCATCTCAACCAGCACCGCTGATCCTGTGGCCGTCGCGGTGGGCGTAAAAGCAATCAAGAGACACAGCACCAGCAGCAAAACCGCGTACTTGGGAACTCTATTCCTGGGCACTGAAAGTTGAGATTGAGCTGTCATTGCGTGCTCCCTTGGCGTATTTCGGCCAGGGCGACCGTTACGCTCTGGCTCACTGATTTTTTCCACAATGCGACGGTTGGCAGGATGATACGAGAGAGACGAAACTGCGACGACCGTATAGTTTCGCGCCTCTGCATAGAACTTTGAGAGCAAGTCGGAACCGGAAGAGCGGGAGACGATCTGGTGACGGAATCAGAACAGGTTGCGGGCCGTTCGGCCATTGGCGAAGATCAGGCGCCGGAGATCCAAGAGCGGCCGCTCACCAAAGCATTCTTGGTTTCGGGCCTAATACTCTTCTCCGTCGTGCTGGTTGCCTATGGCTCGAATGTGCTTATCCCGCTGGCGGTAGCGCTTCTCGTCTGGTTCTTCATCAACGCCCTGGCAAAAGCCTACCGACAGCTCTGGTCGAAATGGTTCGGCCCCATGACGGGCCTCTCGATTGTCTTGGCGCTTCTGACAATGGTTGCCGCCAGTCTTTTTGCGCTCGATGTTGTGATCAGCAATGTCAGTACAATGAGAGCGAGCTCAGCAGACTTCGAGCGGAGCCTGACCATCCTGCTCGACAAGCTTGCCGCCTTCACAGGAGTCGATCAGGAACAGATAATGGATGAGGTTTTCGGGCAGTTCGGTTTGGGACAACTGCTCAGCTCTATCGTTTCTGCGACAACTAGTTTCGCTAACAGCTTCGCCGTCGTCTTCATCTACGTTGTCTTTTTGCTCATCGAACAAAAGTTCTTTGATCTGAAGCTCAACGCCATCGTGCGGGACGAGAAGCGCCGCGAGCAGATACGCGGGATATTGGAGCGCATTGGTCACGACGTTCAGAGCTATCTTTGGATCATGGCATTCGTCAGCATGCTCACAGCCGGTCTGTCGTACCTCGTCATGGTGCTCGTCGGTGTCAACCACGCGGCCTTCTGGGCGTTCCTTATTCTCATCCTGAACTTCATTCCGACGATTGGTTCCATCATCGGAACGGCTCTGCCTTCGTTGTACGGCTTGCTTCAATTCGGAGAGTTTGGTCCGTTCTTGGTCTTGTTGGCTGCAATTGGCACGATTCAGTTTTTTGTCGGTAACGTGCTTCAACCGCGGCTATCAGCAAAGACACTCAACCTCAGCCAGTTTGTCGTGATCTTGTCTTTGTTCGTGTGGGGCGCGATGTGGGGCATCGCCGGCATGTTCCTTGCCGTACCGATTACGGTGATTCTCATGATCATTCTGTCTAACTTTCCGTCCACAAAGCCCGTAGCGGCTCTCCTGTCGGAAACCGGTGAAGTGGACACCGACTCAGATTCATGAATGGGTTGCGAGCGCAATCACGACTTGGCTGATCGCCAAGCGTCTTCTCTGTAGGGAATTGGCGGACGAGCACGAGACTTGTTTTGGAGGTCACGTGGCGAACGCGACGAGTTTCATCATATGGCCATGTTTGCTGCAGCCGGTCACTCATCCAAAAAAGGCAATAGACAAAAGAAGAGGTCCGGCCCGCGTTTTGCGGCGAGCCGGACCCAAGGCAGGTGCCTAATGGTTTAGGCAGACGAACCTACATCCGTCCTCTATTGCAGCGGCGCGCAACCCTCTTGGCCTGCGCCTTGTTGGTATAGAGGCCCATCATGCTGAACCGCTGCGTCGGGGTGGAAGGGAGCTTTGTCATAAGCATGCATTTGCCGGTCGTATTGTCCTTCACGACGTACATGGCAGAGGCCGGGACCGTGACCGCTACGGTCAAACCCGCGGCAAGGAGACAGGCGGAGAGAATGTGCTTCATCTGGAATCCTCCATCTTTCTAGAGCACAGAACGCACTTCAGACAGAGTACGTTTGTGCACATCTTTTTTAGCACTACATTATGGCCGACGCATAAACCTTGTCCAATGGTAGATCGGCCGCGACCGGGAGTATGGTCGATAAGAATCATTACCGAGTGGAGTAGTTCGACACTTGTTCTGCCCCAAAGCAGGCGTCCCCAAATCGCGGTTCGGTGTTGGCCAATGGCCCTCAGCGGATTGGGAATACTCCAAGGCTTTTGCGCTTGCGGTTTAGTCGGACTCACGACAGTCGAACAGGCCTTACCTCGCGTCAAATTGATCGATGATCAGGTGGGCATCGCGCGAACAGGTAGGCTACGATCTCAACAACGCTAGAGACGTGTGGGGAAACACAAAAAATCCAGGGAGAAACAATGGCTCGCTTCGCAGCGATCGCACTTTGCTTCCTAGTAACGGCCGCGGCGGCAGAAGACCGCGGCGTTTTTCTCGTCGACAATGCGGGAACGGAAGTTCGCGTAGCCACGATTATGTTCAAGGATGACAGCTATGAGCTGACCTGGGACGAAAGCCGTTTTGGAGACTACTTCTTGTCGATGAGACCCTTTAAGTGCCTCGCGGGCCCCGACAAGCTCTGGTGTCGTGTTCCGTACCCTTATGAAATTCACCGAAGCCTTCAGGATGGAGACCTGACCGACGTCGAATATGACCTGATGTTCGTTTGGAAAAAAGCTGGCGAATACGGGATCAACATGTGGAACGGCGTCTATTACCAATTGAGCGAGAAGGGAGAGCAGTTTGAGGGCAAGCTAAACGAGATCGATATGAACGTTTTGGCCGCACCTCCTGAGGACGGTAATCTTCGTCCGATCGGCCCTCAAGACATCACCGAAGCCGACCCTGAAAGCCATTGGCTGCCACGGTTGGTTATCAAGTGACAGTACTGGAAGTTGCCGGGTACTAGTCGATCGCCGCATGGCTAAGGCGCACACTGTCGTTTTTTGTTCGTTGCGGCCGTGCAGTCGCTGAGCGGCGCCTCATTAGTCCAGGTCAATTGGGACCGGCCGCGCCTCCTGCAGCGGCAAGTCTGCCTCCAACCAGCCATCCGTACCTTCGGCGAACCAAAGCACATTCTTATAGCCCCACTCTCCAGCGCGCTTGGCGGCATTCCAGGAGGGCCAGCAATCGGCGAGACAGTAGAAGACAATTGGATAGCTCTTGTCGCCTCCCGTGATCTTCTCAAGGTTATCTTCAAAATATCGCCGCAGATACGGGCCGAGACGGCCTTTGCCGACCTCGGGGAGCCAAACACTCCCAGGAATATTCTTCCGCACTTCGCTCAACCGCCATTGCCCCGTCGAAGGGTCGGGTCCCGCACCTGTGTGGGCCATGACGTCGATCAGCGCCACATTGGGCTCTTCAAGCAGCGCTCTGAGTTCAGCGAGCGTAATTCGCGTCGCGTTCGGGACGCTTTCGGGCGTGGGCGCGCGGTAGTGGCCCAAGCGGAACCCCGTTTTCGGATCCATATATTTGAGTTTGGGTTCTGCTTGCGCTGATGTCGACAGAGGCGTCGATCCAACTAGAAGCAAGATTGCCAAGCTCGCGAGCAGGTGTGTGGTCCAGACCCATCGGTAATGCCAGGTTTGCGCCCAGCATTCGGGCGGCGCAGTCAGGCCAGGTGAGGACTTCTCAGAGACCTTAGGGACAGTTGACATCAGGCTCTTCAAGGGCTTCTACAAAGGGCAAGACTAACCACGTCCGCGTGCTGCACAAATTGCGCCCCAACGTGGGTGCTCGCGGACCATTTGGCGCATGCCCCGCGGAAGCGTATAATCCGGTGGCGCAACACACTAGGAGAGATTCCCCGATGAAGCCTGTGATCGCGATTCTCGTGGCTGCCGCGGTCTTGCTGCCCGGTGTGGTGCGAGCCGAAAGCCAGGAAGATCCGCTAAAATCGGTCATGTGGTCGTCGATGGCGGGTATTTTGGAACGCGTCAGTGATGGAGAAATCGTCTTCGACGATGCCGTCTCCGTTGTCGCGCCATCCGTCGCCGAAAATCAGATGGAAATACCCGTAACGGTCGACGCAACCAAGCTGGGTTCTGTCGAGAAGATCGTCGTTGTCACGGACTTTAACCCCATCCCACACGTGCTCACCTATGAGCCCGTTGAGGCGGCGGCCTACATTTCGTTCCGGGTGAAGGTCGAGCAGGCAACGCCGATCCGGGCCGCTGTCCTCACTGAAGACGGCACATGGCATGTCGGTGGGGTCCTCGTGGACGCTGCGGGCGGTGGATGTACGGCGCCTGCCTTGTCGCACGGACAAGACGACTGGATCAGCCACCTCGTAGAGGTAAGGGCCAAGATCTGGCGGTACGCGAACGACACGGATGCTCGGCTCCGAGTGAAAATCCGTCACCCAATGGATACGGGCCTTGCTGACGGTATTCCCGCGTTCTTTATGAACAGGCTCGAAATCAAGGCGCCCGACCAAAGGGTTCTCGGGCGGCTCGACATTCGTCAGCCTGTTTCGGAGCACCCCACGTTCACGTTGAAGCCCAATCTGGCCATGACGACGGACTACTTGCAGCTTCAAGGACGTGACACGGACGGAAATTTGGTGAACGTCAAAGTGCCTGCTCCTCACGCTACGTCTAGTCAGGCGCTGTTCCATTAATTGAGACAAAGTCGCTGAATAATGCTCACAAGGCGAGATACGCTGGTTGGAGGCCTTTGCGCGCTTGCATTTCCGCGCATCGAGGCGGCGCTTGCGGCGCAGCTTAGCTATGCGTTGAGCGCACGTGAAGTTGCCCCTGGCACCTACGTATTGATTGGCAAGCGCGAATACTTCACGATGGCAAATGGCGGTGACATCGTGAATGTCGCCTTCATTGATACGCAAGACGGCGCGGTCGTCATCGATACCGGTTCGTCAAAGCGATACGGCCTGGCCTTGCGGCAGCTCGTTGAGCGGACCACGGGCAAGGACATTGTCCGCGTCTACAACACGCATCATCATCCCGATCATTTCCTCGGAAACCAAGCCTTCGATCCCGGCGTCATTGCATCGACCGAGCAGGTCACCAAGAACATCGACGCCGAGGGAGAGATGCTCGCCGAGAATCTCTACCGGTTGCTGGGGGACTGGATGCGGGGCACCCATGCGGTTACCCCGGGTGTCGTGGTCGCAGATGGTGAAGAGAAAATCGGCGATCACCGCTTTGAGCTTATCGGGCTGAAAGGTCATACGAGCTCGGACCTTGTCATCCTCGACAAGAGCACGGGTATCTTGTTCGCAGGCGATTTGGCCTTCTTGGACCGCGCCGCTACGACACCACACGCGAGCCTTTTGGATTGGCAAGAATCCCTGGATGCACTCTCCAAGGTTCCGCACAAAGTGCTGATTCCCGGGCACGGGGAGCCCGATGGAGAGGGACGTGCCATAGATCAAACGCGAGACTATCTCGCATGGTTGTCCAGAACGCTGGAACAAGCCGTCAAGAACGGCTTGGATATGACCGAGGTGATGAGCATCCAAATCCCAGAGCGGTTTCAGTCTGTCGCTCTCGCCAGGGAAGAACTAGAGCGATCTGTCGCCCATCTCTATCCGGGGCTGGAGGACAGGCTACTCCCCTATATCGGTCAGGGTGAGAGCCAAGCGCTCTAAGACGCATCGTTCTTTAAGCAACAAAAAAGAAGCGCCAGCAGGGCCGACGCTTCTTATTAGTCTTCGCTAGGGTAAAGTCTTTAGTTTGCGGAAGCGAGTTCCTTCGGGACCCGGAACGTCCAGAGGGTGCCGCCTTGGTTGAGGTATTCAACCTTCTTGGCAACCTCACCGCCCCAGAGCGGAACCGCGCCACCCCAACCCGAGATCACAGTGACGTACTGCTCACCGTCCTGCTCCCAGGTGATGGGCTGACCGACGATGCCGGAGCCTGTCTGGAACGACCACAGCTTCTCGCCTGTCTCGTCGTCAAAGGCGATGAACTCGCCCTCGGGAGTGCCGGTGAAAACAAGCCCGCCGGCCGTCGACATAACGCCGGCCCAGAGCGGAGCCCCGTTCTTGTACTCCCATTTGATGTCGCCCGTATCCGGGTCGATGGCTTTTAGAGAACCGATGTAGTCCTCGAAGATCGGCTTAATGGTGAAGCCCGATCCGAGATAAGCGGCGCCCTTTTTGTAGGTCACGGGCTCGTTCCAGATATCCATGCCCCACTCGTTTGAAGGAACATAGAAGTTTCCGGTCTTCTTGGAGAACGACATCGGCTGCCAGTTCTTGCCGCCGAGGAACGAAGGCACTGCGAAGATCACCTCGCCCTTCTTGCCATCAGCAGCCTTGCTGGGGTCGCCGGGACGGTTGTCTTCGATGAACTTGGGCCGACCATTCTCATCGATCCCGCTTGCCCAGGAGATGTTCTTCACAAATGGGGTTGCGGAAACGAACTTACCGTCTTCTCTATTCAGCACGTAGAAGAAGCCGTTGCGGTCAGCCGTGGCCCAACGCTTGTTGCCGTCACGATCGGTGTAGGCAACCACTTCGTTCACACCATCGAAGTCCCAGCCTTCGCGGGGCGTGGTCTGGAAGTGCCACTTGATTTCGCCGGTCTTCGGATCCATCGCTACGCGGCTCGCCGCATAGAGATTGTCACCCTCGGTGCCTTTCGGATTGCCTGCACCGCGCAGCCAGCTGTTCCAAGGAGCCGGGTTTCCGGCGCCGAACACGATCGTGTCCGTTTCCTTGTCGTAGGAGCCACCCAACCACGGGGCCCCGCCGCCGGTCTTCCACAAGTCACCGGGCCAAGTTGCATTGACTTTACCGGTCATGGAGGACTCTTTGCCTTTGTAAGTCCCCATGTGGCCCTCGATCATCGGCCGGGTCCAAACCAGTTCGCCGGTCTCAGCGTCGCGCGCCTGGACTTCGCCCAAGATGCCGAACTCGCCGCCCGAATTACCGGTGATGACAAGCCCGTCAACGATCAACGGCGCTGCCGTGTAGGAATACCCATCCTTAAAGTTGGCAATCTTCTTGCTCCAAACGACGTCGCCGGTCTTCTTGTCGAGAGCCACGATCTTTGCGTCCAAGGTGCCGAAGTAGATCTTGTCGCCAAAGATGGCGGCACCACGGTTTACGACGTCACAGCAAGGTAGGATGCCTTCAGGCAAACGAGCATCGTACTGCCAAATTTCCTTGCCTGTTTTGGCGTCGACAGCATAAAGCCGCGAATAAGAACCGGTGATGTACATCACGCCGTCGTCAACGATCGGCTGTGTTTCCTGGCCCTTCTGCTTCTCACCACCCAGCGAGAAAGCCCAAGCCGGAACGAGATTTTTGACGTTGTTCTTGTTGATCTTGTCGAGCGGAGAGTAGCGTTGAAGGTGACGCCCCATTCCGTTGGTCAAGACACTTTCGGTATTCTCTGCGTCGTTGGCCAAGTCGGCCTCAGTGACGTCCGCATGTGCGGTGCCACCAGCAAACACGGTGAGCAGCGCCGCTGCAACAACTCTTCGCATTAGTTCCTCCCATATGTGCCCCGTGCCGACATTGACACAGGGAATTTTGAGCTTGCGATTATCTCGGTGTCGCGCCTGCGGCATATTGTACTAAGGTGCAACCACGGCACGCTTCCGGTGCCAGTGATCGCAAATCTCGAAGATCAGCCTGCAATTTTGATAGGCAGACGGCGGCTGTGCGCGACGCGCGGGATCATGGCGAAAACGCCTGCTTACGGACGAGGTCGATAGGCTGCGCCCCAGGGAAACCGGCCGACTTTGATCGTCTTTACCGGTTGTAATTTTGCGACATCGATCACTGTGACGTCGCCGGACACGCCATTCGTCGTGAAGAGCAAACTTTCATCTCCATTGAATGTGACGTGCCAGACGCGTCGGCCTACAAGAATATAATCCAGCACCTCATACGTTTTCTGGTCCACCACGGCGACGTGGTTCGCGGGGCCCAGCGCAACAAACGCGTATTTCCCATCCGACGTCAGTTCGAAGCCAACAGGTTGAACGCGGTCGGGGCGTACACCCTTGATCTCAAACGCAATTTTGGCTTTCTCGTCCTTCGATTCCACATCGAAGACAGTGACCGTGCCGCCAATTTCGGAACTCACCCAGAGTTCCGAGCCGTCGGCGGTAAAGCTCGCGTGGCGTGGTCTCTGGTCAACGAGCGTATTGGCGATGATTTCATAGGTCTCGGTGTCGATCCAATGCGCCATGTTCGAAGACTCGGATGTCGTGATGACGATCTTGCCGTCAGGGGACACGGCCATACCCTCTGGCTCAACGCCCACATCGATCTGTGCAATGACCTTGCGGCTCTCAACATCGACAACCGTTGTAATCGCATCATCCTCATTCGCGATGTAGAGGTGGCGGTTGTCAGGATGCAGAATGAATTGCTCGGGATCTTCGCCCGAGGGGAGCTCATTCAATACCTCGCCAGATTCTGGATCGATCACTTGAACCGCGTCGCTGTCCGAGGCGCATAGGAACAAGACGGAATAATCGTTCGAGAAGGTAATACCGCGCGGCCTCTCACCGACCTCGATTGTGCGAACAACATCGAGAGACTGTTCGTCGATTACGCTGATCGTGTTGTCCTTTTCGTTGGATACCCAAATCTCGCCAGCGGCCAGTGCTGCAGATGAAGCCAGGCTCAGGGCCAGCGCAGCGGCGACAGGGGGGCAATATCGCAATAGGTGCACGTTGTTCTCCTCAGAAGCTGGCGCAAAGCGACTCCGCGCGGTCGATACCCAGCGTGTCCATTTCATTGGATTGATGCAGAAAACCTTCAAGGGGCGCCTGAGAAACCACCGCCCTCGGGTGTGAGAGTGGAATTGGTTGGCGCAATTGCCCGTTCCACGGCCGGAAACTGAGCTTACGGCCTTTGTAACCGGCGAGCTCGAAGTCTTCGGATAAAATATAGGCACGCAGTACGGCCGGGTCATTCGACTTTGTTTGAGTTACCGCCTCGCCAATTGCTCGTACGGCGATCCACGCCGCATAGTCAATCGGGCGCATC
>NZ_JBZMXT010000055.1:0-14654 GCF_058506495.1 Methyloceanibacter sp.
TCCGGAAGCGGTGAGATCGATCAAAGCTTGATCACGGGAGAGACGATGCCCGTCGCCGTTTCGGATGGTGCCGAGGTTTATGCGGGCACGCTGAATTTGACGCGCAGCCTTGAGATCGAGGTCACGGCATCTGACGACGCAACTTTGCTGGCCGAGATCAGTCGACTCATGATGGCCGCCGAGCAGGGAAAAGCCCGCTATCGTTTGCTCGCGGACCGAATGGCTCGGATCTACGCACCAGCAGTGCATGGGCTAGGGCTCGCGACTTTCGTAGGCTGGCTTGCATTTGGTGCGTCCTGGGAGACAGCTCTCACATATGCAATCGCAGTGTTGATCATCACTTGCCCTTGTGCGCTTGCCCTGGCTGTCCCAGTCGTTCAGATCGCCGCGGCATCTCGGCTCTTCAAGCGCGGCGTGATGGTCAAGGTACCGGACGGGCTCGAACGGATCGCCGAGGTTGATACCGTGGCTTTCGACAAAACCGGTACGCTGACCATCGGTGAGCCGCAATTGCTCAACGTTGAGTCCATGCCTCCGAAAATACTAGGTGCGGCTGCGACGCTTGCGAGCGCCAGCCGTCATCCATTCTCTCGCGCGCTCGTTTCGGCGGCACAGGACCGCCTTGGATCCGTCGAGGTCGCGCGGGATGTTGAGGAAACGCCTGGTGAAGGCTTGATCGTTCAAACGCCCAACGGCGAAGCTCGTCTTGGGTCTGCGGCTTGGTGCGGCGTGGCAGACAGTGGCGGGCAGACCGGCGAGGTCTGGTATCGGCACGGAGATGAGAAGGCTGTCTGCTTCAGATTTGCTGACAAGTTGCGGCCTGATGCAGCAGAGACCATTGCCGCGCTGAAGGAGCGTGGCCTAGAAGTCGCGCTTCTGTCAGGCGATCGGGCTACCGCCGTCGCGCACACGGCCCAGGAAGCGGGCATTGACGACTTTGTTGGTGAGCTCAAACCGGCCGGAAAAATTGCTTGGCTTGAAGCTGCCGGCAAGATGGGCCGCAAGGTCCTTATGGTCGGTGATGGCCTGAACGATGCGCCCGCTCTCGCCGCTGCTTACGCGTCGATGTCGCCGGCGACCGCTGCCGATATCAGTCAGCGAGCAGCCGACTTTATTTTTCAGGGACGAAATCTTTCGCCGGTCCTTGAGGCGGTCAACACAGGTTCTCGGGCCCGCTCGATGGCCTTTCAGAACTTTGGTGTTGCGCTGGTCTACAATGCAATCTGCGTGCCCCTCGCCGTTGCAGGCTTCGTGACACCGCTAATCGCGGCGGTCGTGATGTCAACTTCCTCTATTCTCGTGACGCTCAATGCGGCTCGGTTAGCGGGAGGTAAGCCAAAATGACCGCGCTAGCCTGGCTCGTTCCTGCGGCGCTTTTCCTCGGCGGGTTGGGGCTCGCCGCCTTCTTATGGGCGTTGCGTTCCGGTCAGTTTGAGGATCTGGACGGCGCCGCTTACCGGGCGCTCGAGGACGAACCACCGGACGAGGACGAATCCTCGCGTGAATAGCCCATGGTCGCACGCAAACCGTCGTGTGGCGGTGATCCAGATGAGAAAGTTTCACGTAAAGAGGTCGTAGATAACTTCTCAGGATCCTCTCATGAGCTATGCAGTCGCCTATGTGGCCACCGCGCTTGGTTTTTTGGTGCTTGACATCATATGGCTTGGGTTCGTCGCCAAGAATTTGTATCAGCGGGAAATTGGCCATCTTCTGCTTGAAGATTTCAACATGGTGGCTGCTTTCGCGTTCTACCTGATGTTCATCGCCGGAGTGGTGATTTTCGCCGTAGCGCCAGCGCTGCAGGCAGGGTCTTGGAAGACTGCCCTGTTGTTGGGCGCTCTTTTCGGTTTTTTCACATACGCGACCTACGACCTGACCAACTTGGCCACACTCAAGGGGTGGAGCACAACAATGACGGTGGTCGACATAGCCTGGGGGGCTGTTTTGACTAGCGTATCGGCGGTAATAGGCTATACCGCCACACGATCACTTATCGGCGGTTGAGCCAACCATTCTAGCCACGAGGCCCTCGGCGGCGAGTTGCGCTTGAATGTGATCTGAGTGCAATAAAATGCCGTACGAACGAGGGTTGCGCGGAACATCATGAAAAACACTACGCCTCTCAACATTGCGGTAGTCGGGTCTGGAATTGCGGGCCTGTCGGCCGCGTGGCTCCTGTCTAAGCGCCACAAAGTTACGCTGTTTGAGCGGGACAACCGTCTCGGTGGCCACACTAATACAACCACGGTTCCTACCGCCGAAGGGCCCATCGCTGTCGATACGGGCTTCATCGTCTACAACGAGCTTAACTACCCCAACCTGACCGCACTATTTGCCCATCTCGGTGTTCGTACGCAGCCGACGCAAATGACATTCGCCGTTTCCGCAAATGACGGCGCTTTCGAATACGCAGGCAGCGGGCCGGGGCTTTTCGGCCAAGTCAGCAATTTACTTAATCCGCACCAGTGGCGTCTGGTCTCAGACATGTTCCGCTTCTTCCGCACGGCAAAGAAGTCGTTGAGCGATTATCCGGAGAACGTCTCGCTCGGCGCTTTCCTTGAGGCGGAAAATTACTCGAACGCATTCATCGAGGATCACATCCTGCCGATGGGCGCTGCTATCTGGTCGACGCCCATGATCGGCATGCTCGACTTCCCCGCGGCTACGTTCCTGAACTTCTATGACAACCACGGCATGCTTCAGGCGGTGGGTCGGCCTGGTTGGAAGTCGGTGGCTGGCGGGAGTAAGTCGTACATTGAGCGACTGCTCGACGACGGCAACATTGAGATCGCCGTCGATACACCGATCCAGAAAATTGGGCGCGCGCGATCGTGCGTGCACCTGGAAGACATGCGTGGTGTCGTTCGAATGTTTGACCACGTGGTCATTGCGGCGCATGCGGATCACGCTCTGAGCATGCTCTCCGATGCCTCCTCTGAAGAAGAAACTCTTCTGTGCAAATTTGCCTATGAGCGGAACCACGCTGTTTTGCATCGGGACAAGCGCTTTATGCCGCGGCGCCGGCGGCTGTGGCAGAGCTGGAATTATATGAAACGTGGGCATGGCCTTGAGTCGGAATTGTGCGTATCGTATTGGATGAACAGCCTACAGAGCTTGCCCACCAAGACGGATCTATTCGTGACCTTGAACCCGCCCTGGGAAATTCACCCGAAGGCCATCGACCTTGAGGTTGACTACGACCATCCCGTCTTTACTGAGGCGGCCATCTCTGCGCAGCGCGAGCTTTGGTCTCTGCAAGGAAAGAGTCGTACGTGGTTCTGCGGAGCCTATTTTGGTTTTGGGTTCCACGAAGATGGTTTGCAAAGCGGCTTGGCGGTCGCCGAGCAGCTAGGGCGTGTTCGGCGCCCCTGGTCCGTATCGGCTGAATCGGGCCGTATCCAAGTCACACACGACGCGGGTGCTGGAATTAACTCCACGCTCGTGGCAGCGGAGTAATGACGACCTCGGCGCTCTATAATGGCGTCGTCGTGCACAAGCGCGTACGCCCTGTCGAGCATGCGCTCCGTTACAATGTATTTTCCCTTTTGGTCGACTGCGACGATCTATCCGGCCTCGACGACCGAATGCGGCTCTTCTCCTATAACCGCTTCAATATTTGCAGTATTCACGATACGGACCATGGCGATGGTACGTCGCTTGCGGAGTATCTGCGCGGTATTGGTGCCCAGAGCGGCGTCTGCGGCATCGAACGCTTTATGATGCTTTGCTACCCTCGAGTGTTGGGCTACGTCTTCAATCCAGTGACGCTTTACTTCGGTCTCGGTGCGAACGGAGAGCCTTTGTTAATTGTCTACGAGGTCAACAATACGTTCGGTGAGCGTCAGACTTATGCCGTCGCAGTGGAGCCGCGTGATGCGTCAGACACGGTGCATCAGAGCTGCGAGAAGAAATTCTACGTATCACCCTTCAACAGTGTTGACGGACGTTACAGCTTTCATGTGACCCCGCTTGACGATGAACTCACTGTCGGTATTGCTCTCCACACGGACGAGGGCCCCTTACTGAAAGCCTTCTTTCGCGGAGAGCGAACGGATCTAACGGACACGACGCTGGCGAGGGCGCTCGCCAGTAACGGGTGGTTGTCAGTAAAGGTCATCGCGGCGATTCACTTCGAGGCGCTAAAGCTTTGGCTCAAGGGTCTTCGGCTTCGGCCGCGCCCGCATCGAACGAAGTCGGATATTGCGTTTGTGTCACCACCCGGAGAGCGCGGAGATCAATGACGAACAATACACTTGCCGCCAATCGATCTCCTATCGTGCTGGACTGGGTGACGCGCTTTATCGTTCGTGTCGCCGGGCGCCTGATTAGTTGGCACCCAAGCGGATCGCTCCGCTTAGTGTTGCCGAATGGCCAGCGCATTTCTTTTGGGAGCGAGCGCCCATACAAGGCGAGCCTAACCTTCCGGAATTACCGGGGCGTTCGAAAGGCAATCCGACGCGGCGCATTGGGCTTTGCAGAGGCGTATATCGATGGCGACATTGAGTGTTCCGACCTTGTCGGCCTCTTCCGTTTTGTGCTGCAGAATCAGACGCTCGAAGAGAGTTCGGAATCCCCATTGTTTCGGGCGAGGGTCCTAGACCGTGTCGGCCACTTTCAGCGCCGCAACACGCGTCAAGGAAGCCGACGCAACATCACGGAACACTACGATCTGGGCAACGCGTTCTTCGAAGCCTGGCTCGATAGTCTGATGATTTATTCGAGTGCCTTGTATCGCGATGGAACGGAGACACTTGAGGAGGCGCAAAAAGCTAAGCTCGTCACCATTCTTGACGCCCTGAAGCTGGAGCCGGGTATGCACATGCTGGAGATCGGCGCTGGCTGGGGCGCTTTGGCGCGCGCAGCTGCCCGTGATCATGGCATATCGGTTCGAGGTATCACGCTGTCACACGAACAGCTTGCACTCGCTCGCGCGCGAGCCAAGGTGGATGGCTTGGACGCTCATGTGCAGTTCGATCTGGAGGACTATCGCGATTCGAAGGGTCAGTACGATCGAGTGGTTTCAATTGAGATGATTGAGGCGGTTGGCGAGAAGAATTGGCCACACTATTTCCAGAAGCTCTGGGATAGCCTCAAGCCCGGCGGTGTCGCGCTTCTTCAGGCTATTACGATCGGCGAGGAGCACTTCGAGGTCTATCGCCGTGAGCCCGACTTTATTCAGCGCTACATCTTCCCAGGCGGCATGCTGCCGACAAAGACTATCCTCAAGCAGCAGTCAGAGATGGTCGGCTTCCGTTACGAGCCAGTTCTCGCGTTCGGAGAGTCCTACGCACAAACGTTAGAGGAATGGCGTTCGCGCTTTGAAGCAGCTTGGCCTCAGTTTGCAAAGCAGGGCTTTGATGAAGAGTTTCGCCGAAAGTGGATTTACTACCTGGCGTACTGCCAAGCCGGTTTCTCGGAAGGGTCGATCGACGTAGGACTTTATCGCCTGACACGACCGTAAGTACGTTCGTTATTCAGGGCGCAAGACGAAGCGCCGTACCAGCCACAGATACACAACGTTTGGCAACAGCCGAAGCAGCTTCATGATCCACGTGAACCGGCGTGGGAACGTGATCTCGTAGTGCTTACGTTCCAGTCCCTTCAGCAAACGTTCTGCAGCTTCGTCCACCGGCATCAGAAACGGCATAGGGAATTCGTTGACCGCGGTCATCGGCGTGTCCACGAAGCCTGGATTGACGATCGAGAGCGTTACACCGCTTTCGGCCAGTTCGGGATGCAATGATTCTGCGAGATTGATGAGTGCCGCTTTCGTCGACCCATAGGCGGCTGCTTTGGGAAGACCTCGATAGCCGGCCACCGATGAGATGATTGCTATCTGACCTTTCCCGCGTTTCATCATGTCTGGCACCACTTTCGCGAGGACATTGATCACGCCCATGAAGTTTACCTCCATGGCTTTCTTGAAAACGTGCGGGTCGAGATCTGGTGGCGTAACCACGTCCCACGTGCCTGAAGAGATGACAACGAGGTCGACGGGGCCGTCTTTGCTCTCAATTTGTTTGTAACACTCAGCCACCGCCGGTTCATCGGTGACATCGAGGGGAAAGGCGGCCATCGTTTTGGAGGCCGCCTGCAACGCATCGAGCTTATCAGCAGACCGAGCAGAGATGGCAACGGTGCTGATCCGCCCGTCGAGCAACTCTGCGAGAGCAGCTCCTAGTCCGGAACTCGCTCCAATGATCCAGGCTGTGTGCCAGGGAAGCGTTTTGTCATCGTGCACCTAGATCCCCACGATGGGCTGCAACAGCCGGCCAAACACATTTGTAAATCGTGTTGGCGCCTCAGTTGCTACGATGCAGATGCACGGCTCGGTCGAGTCGACGACGGGCTGATGTTCCACATGCTCATCCAAATCGGCAAGGTCGCCAGGTCCAAACCGGCCAAAGGTGTCGCGATACGATCCCTTGAGAACCAAAGTAAGCTCCATGCCACCATGACCATGATCCGGAACCTTCGTCCCAGGCGCGATCTTCAACATGGTAAGCCGGCTGCGCGCCGCGCGCGAAACGGGCAAAGGATACTTCGCAACGCCCGGCGCGACTGTCTTCCAGGCGATATCATCGAGCCCTCCATCCAACAAATGCGCGAGCGGCGCTGGGACCCCGTTTCTTTCTGTGGTGCGCGGGGCGGACACGCGGATTTCCTCCGCGCCACCCTGGTCCAGTTTGCTCAGAGTGCGCTCAAGCGCCGAGGAGCTTAGGGCCGCATCATCCACTGTATCCAATAGTGCACCGCCGACACTCTCGATCTCCCGAAGAGCCTCGCGGCAACTGCTGCACTGTGCAACATGGGCAGCGACCAAAGTCGCGAAGCCCTCGTCAAGATTGCCCGCCGCGTAGCTCACCAACGTGGCGCTATCCGGATGATGGACGATCTTCATTTCACAATCTCCAAGTTTTCTCTCAGTTTCGCATACGCCAGTCGAATGCGAGATTTCACAGTTCCAAGAGGCAAGTTCAGCGTCCGCGCGATCTCCGCTTGTGGCATGTCCTGGATAAACGACATTTCAACCACACGCCGTTGGTCGGGCGGCAGCTCTGCTAACGCTTCTCCAACAAGACGATCGCGCTGCGTTGCTTCTGCTACTTCCTCACCATCGGCGTCGGAAGCCTCGATATCCATGTCCGCAATGTCCTCATACACTCGAGAGGACTGCCGGCGTAGCCGGTCAATCCGGACATTACGCGCAATGGTGAAAATCCATGCACTCACACTGCCTCGGTCGGCTGCGTATAGCTCTGCCTTACGCCATAAGGTCAACATTACGTCCTGCGCGAGATCTTCAGCCGAATGGGCGTCCGAACCACTTCGCATCATTAGAGATTTGATTTTAGGTCCGAATTGCAAGAACAGGCGCTGAAACGCTTCGCGGTCGCGGTCACGCGCGACGCGTTCCATCAAGATTTTATCGTCCTCGGGTTCTTCCAGATAAACGGACAATGGTCGGGCAGCGCTCATTCCTAACAAGTCACAAGGTCCTATGGTTGTTAGTTGACCATAATACGGCGGCCAAGACCGGGTGGATCACTCTGCGACTGAATGGTGGTTTGAGAGCTGCGGGGCGATTGCCCAGCCGCGGGACCGAATGATTTCCCGTTCCGCTTCATTGGCGAAGCGGGCGTCCCAGTCGGCCAGCAGAGGTGTCATTATGTGCCGCCATAAGGGGGGTATGAGCGCAATAGACCCCATAGTTTGGTAGCCATAGGGCAGTAAAGGTACGTGTTCCGCGATGCCCAAGTCCCAGAATGGTTTGGTGGCGAACATGTGGTGGTCCGAGTGCCGCGGAAGGTTGTAGTGAAGCACGTTTGACAGTCTGTGATAGCAGTCCCAGCTGTGCCGAGGGCGGATCGGAGCGTTCTCGGCTCGCACCAGACCGTAATGCTGAACAAAATTGATCAGCTCGTGGAAGAACCTCCCGAGCAAAGCGGCGAGCCCAAAAAACAGGACAGCTCGGGGTCCGCCAACAAGCGCCAACGCGGCCGTGATTGAGACTGGTGCTGCGAAAGCAAGAATCAGTCTGTTTCGGAGGGACCAGACTGGAATCCCTTTGCGGCGGAGTCTTGCAGCCTCCACCGCAGCGGCTTGCGCGAACTGCCCATAGACCGCGCGGCCAAAGAAAACCAGAAGCCGCTCCCCGCGCCGTGCTGTTGATGCATCGTCGTAGTTGCCCACGCGGCGGTGATGCAAATGTACATGGTAGAGGACGAAGGAGGGGTTCAGCGTGAAGCCGAGTAGGAGGTGAGCCGCGGCCTGCAAAATCCAACCCTGCCGGTGTGAGAGTTCGTGGCCTACTGTGGCTCCGACAAGCGCAAACAGGTAGCCAACAACCCAGATCGCTCCAATCGTTTGCAACGGCTGATCGGTGAAACTGGCATCGCGCGCAAAAACGGCCAGCAGCACCGATAGCAGGCACATCAGCGGTAGCGATAGATAGAGATTGGCATTGTAGAAGGCGCGGCCGCGGTCCCCCAACCGATCCAAATCTTCGCCGCTCAGTTCGTCCGCGAAGGACCCAAACACCAAGATGAGGAGGATAACGACAAACGGCATCCACCCGGCGACAAGGAGGGATACAGACCCCAATACGAGCAGAGTGTTGGCGGTCGCATATTGTCCGGCAGCAAGCATGCCGGGCGCCCAAGCCCGTCGTGTCGGTGCATCGTTTGTAGAAGAAACCACGACCCTTCCCTTAACGTAGCTTTGCTTCAGTCCAATTGCGCAGTCCCTATGCTACATAACTGACTGTTGGGGAAAAGCGTTAGATTGACATCCAACAGCGGGTCTAGACATTGTGGGGCGATCCACCGCGAGACGCCATGATCGGCGGAAGGCATGAGCCGTGTTTACGATGGCAAACAGGTACGTGACCATATGCGAACGGTTCTGATCACGGGCACGTCGACGGGCATTGGTCAGGTAACGGCTCTCGTTCTTGCGTCGAAGGGCTGGCATGTCTTTGCCACCATGCGGAATCTGGAAAAGAGCGCGCCGCTTGAGAAAATGCTCAGCGAGCGAGAGCTCTCTGGCCAAGTGACTTTCGTGGCGCTTGATGTCAACGATCCGGCTTCAATCGACAAGGCCGTGGCCGACGTCCTCGCCCAGACCGGTGGCACACTGGACGCGGTCGTTCACAATGCTGGCGTCGCAATTGCGGGAGCCCATGAAGACCTGCCCGATGCCGAAATTCGGCGAGTCATGGAGACGAATTTCTTCGGTGTCCTCGGGCTGACCCGTGCGCTCCTGCCAACTTTTCGCGCGCAAAGACACGGCAGGATCGTCTGTATATCGAGCCAGTCGGCTTTCGCGGGGCAGCCAACCAATTCGATCTATTGCGCATCGAAATGGGCCTTGGAGGGCTGGGCCGAGTCGATTGCTTACGAGTTGGATCCATTTGGTATCGACGTCATTCTCATCGAGCCTGGCCCATACAAAACGGAGATTTGGCAAGCTACGGAACGGGTGACGCCGCCGGGCGGGCCATATACGAACTGGGTGCGGCTGGTAATGCGTGGCGCCGATGCTCACGCGGAAAAGCACGCGCGAGACCCTGAGGAGGTGGCTGAGGTCGTGGCGAAAGCCCTGGACGCGTCCCATCCAAGGTTTCGCTATCCCGTGGGTTTCTTCGCCAAGGTGGATTTCTTTCTTCGCGGAAAAGTACCGAGCCGTATCATACGGCGCGGCACGACGCGCTATCTCGGTATTCCGCTTACTCGCTGAGATTTAGACGGGTTCCGTTACCGCCTCATCGGATTTGGCCTTTGGCTCCCGCTGCCAGCTCGAGGGCCAATAACGTTCCATCGTCGACATCACAGCGGGAAGGAACAACAGCGCCCCGATCACCGCCGATGTCAGCACGATAACGACGATGGTTCCGTAAAGCGCAACCGTGGGCAACTTACTCAGCATGGTCGTGCCGATGCCGCCGGCGATCAGCACGGTCGCCATGATGACAACAGGTCCCACATCCATCGTGGTTTTCGTCAATGCCGCTGCGACGGAATCGAGGTTTTCGCGCTCGAGACGATAGCGAGTGAGATAATGGATTGTCGCATCCACCGCTATACCAAAACCGACCGCGAAGGCCACGAGGCTTGTGAACTCAAGGCCGCCTTCTACTAAGTTCAGATAGGCACCGCCCATCGCAATCGGGAACAGGTTGGGTAGAACGCTCGCGAGCCCGGCGCGAAGAGAGCGCATTCCGACACCAATTAGCACGAGAATAAGGCCAATCGCCGTTATTAAGCTTATGTTGAGCTGCTTGATCATCTCATGGCTCGCTGCCGACGACACTGGAACAATGCCGGTAACGGCAATCTTGAGCCCGGGATTCTTGGCCTCAACTTTCCGCATCTGCCGCTCGACATTGTCGAGAATTGGTTTCATTTCGTCAGACGTCATGGCGTGGAACTGCGCCGAGATGCGGATGGCGTTTTCGTCTAGCGCAACAAAGCTTGCTGCGAAGTCCCGCGTATTCTCCGCTTCCAAAAAGCCGATGAGCCGATCTTCGCCGATTTCGCCGCCGCCAAGCCATTCTTCGACGGTGTGGAGTGAGGTTACCGCCCCGAAGGCGGGTTCGTCGTCGAGGATCTTGTGGACCTCGCGAATGATTTCAATTGTCTTGTACGACTTCAGCGCGTGCTCCTCGGGGAAGTACAAGAGCACCTCGAGCGTGCTGGCGCCTGCGAGCTTGTCGTCGTAGGCCTGGATCGCCTTGAGCGCCGTACTTTGCGGCGGCATGTTGTTCGCATAGCTGTATTGCGGTTCGTTCAGAAAATGCAGCGCAAGGCCGCCAATGGTCAGTAGCAGCCCTATCAAGGCAATCGCGCGCGGGTACGAGGCCACGGCCTCCGCGGCTTTGGCGCAAAGGCCATCAATACCTTGACGGAAGATGTCCTTCTCTTGGGCTTTGCCATGAACCTTCTTGGCGAAGCCGCGGAGAAGAAGCACCGACAAGGCCGGCACCATCATCAGCGTGATGCACAGCGACATGGCTGTACCGGAAGCCGTTGTGATGCCGAAGTCCGCGATGAACGAATGAGGCATCCAAATAAGAGATGACATGGCCAGGGCCGTCGTCAAAGAGGTCAACACGCAGGCCGGTCCGACGCGCTTAACAGAACCCTCGATCGCTGCCTCCAACGGATCGCCGCGTTCCAAACCTCGGCGGATCGAGAATAGCAAGTGGAGGCAGTTGGAAAGCACGATCACGAGGATGATTGTTGGCGCGATACCGGTGAGCAAATTTATGTCTTGGCTGAACAGCCACATGCCGCCCCGCAGCCAAGCCACGGCAATGATGGCCGGGACCACGGCGATGATGATCAGCGGAATGCTGCGGAGGAAAATCCAGCAAACTATGACCCCAAGTCCGACCGCCACGAGCCCGAACATTTGCTGGTCTTCGGAGAGCCCCGACAGGATCTCATCGCGGATAACCGCAAGCCCGGTCAGGCGTGCGGTCGCGTTGGTGCCGGCCAGAGTCTCTTGCGTAGTCTTGCCGATTTCGGCAACGAGCGCCCGCTCCGCCGCTTGCCCCTCAGTGTCCTGAGCCAATTGTTCCAGAGAGAGTGCGAAGAGCGCGAAGCGCCAGTCATCACTTAAGAGCTTGCCTCTGATCAGCGGGTGATCGGTTATCTCCTTTCGTGCAGATTCCGAACCTTCGAGTTTCGAGAGGTCCATCGGAAAGATCGGTTCTGGCTCAGCGTCCTCGTCTTCCGGCGCTGTGACGGCCGTGAACATCGACAGCACGCCTGTCACCCCATCGATCTTCAGCAGCTTGTCACGAAGCGACAGCAGGGCTTCGAGGTCTTCTGTGTTGAACGGGGTCTTTGATTCGATAACGATCTGGAGGTCTGGCTGGCTAGCGGGAAAGCGCTCGTTCAGCAAGTCGAGCTGAACGAAGGCTGGATCGTCGGAGCGAAAAATCTCCCGAACGTCGCTCGAGAAACGGTTTTGAGTGGCGCCAAAAATTGCGAAGGGCGTGATCACCGCGATAATCAGCAGACATATCCAAGGATGCCGCAGAGAAACGAGCCCGAGCTTCTCTATTCCGAAACCAGCCGTCATCGACAGTCTTCCTCTCAAGTCCTGCGCCGCGAATCGATCCTACGCGTGCCCGAAAGGCGCAAACCAATCGCAAGGACCTGTAACCGTTATTCGCGGACTTGAACAGATATCATGTTGAATAAGCCGCATAGAAAAATCAGCCGATTAACCCGGCCAGTGCGCCAAAAACGATTCCGGCGAGAATTCCGAGAAAGAGCCCGATGAGCACTCTTTCCGAAAGGCCAGGTGTCCATTGCTTGCGCTTACCCGGTTTGGTCCCTGGATCAGGTCCTTCAGGAGCGCCGGCAACCTTCGACGTTGCGTCAGTGCTGCTCATTCGGCGCGCTCGTTAATAACTGACTCTCGCGCCACAGGGCGCTGCACGGCCAATGCATCCCAAAGGCGACGAAAGCCATCATCTTCCCGCAAAGCAGCGACGAGTGCTGGGCTGACGCCGAGTTCGGTCCTTGTAGCTTCCGGCAGGCGCGGCCAGGACGGACTAAGCAGTAGAGCGCTTTGAGCAGCTTCCAAGGCACCCTCTTGGTCGTTGTCGAGTAGGCGGGTCTGCGCCGCAAGCCACCAATTCAGATCGCTGGCGCGATTGACCGCAATCGCGCGCTCTGAAGCCTGTCTAGCGCTCCTTATTAGGCGGGTTCGTTCGGCCTCGGAGGAGCGCTTGAGCTGACGGAGGTAAGTCTTGGACTCGGCCGCCGCCAGCTGGCCGTGTCGGATATCGAGGAGTCGCTGCAGCTCACGAATGGGCGTCGGGTGATCTTCTACATGGAGATCGACAAGCCGGTCGTTCAATCCAAGATAGCCAGCGCCGGACTTGACCACCAAAACAGCCGCCGACTCGCGCCCGCGCGCATCGCCGCCCGCCGCCTGGCCAGCCGAAATTGCATGAACTAACCGCGTGGCAAGATCTCCTCGCGCGGATTCGTAGGCTGCGGCCATGGCGTCCAGGACTTGTGGGCCAGCAAGCAGGTTGCCTTGGACGGTATAGTGTTCGCCGATTTTGCCTCCTGCCCATGGCAGGCAGTCCCGGCCTGTGAAGGTGGCGGGGTTGCCATTGGTATCGACCGCGCCAAGCTGGCGGGACTCCCGGCTGGGATCGTTGGCGAGCAGTTTTTCGATCGCCGCTTTTGCGTCAACGCCCTCTTTGAAGAGTTCGAGCGCGCGCGGGCCGAACAATGGGTTTCCGACGGCCTGGGTCGCCAATGCCCCGGTTCCGGCTTCAGCGAAGGGTACCACACTACCCACGGCGAAGAATTTCGACTGAACGGCAATGCCGTATTCCTTGCTCTCCTGATCGTAGGCGACAATCGAGAACGTTGAGATGTGCGGCGCCACAGCAGGCTCCGCCCTTTTCTCAAGTGCGCGGGCAAAAGTCGTCGGTCCCACAAAGCTCAGGGCCAAGCAGAAGACTGCGCCATACTGGCTAAATCGACAGAATACCCCCATTCTCGTGCTCCCTCCCACACGTTCACCCCAGGTCGCCGATTTTTATACCGAGATGGGTGCGCCGATCCAGGGACGGCCAATGCTGGATCCAGGACCCGCGCATGGCCGTCCGGCGTCCTTGTCCGCGGCGACTCGGCGCAGCCTATGTATCCTGGGTTTCGCTAGACTCTTCGAACCCAAAGACGCGATGTGACGTCACCGGGGGGCTTCGGACCCACGCCCGCGGAAAAGCAGTATAAAGACGTAAAACAACCAGACCCCGATTGCCGACACGGCTGCTGCCACATAGGTCCAGGCAGCCGCATCGAGAACATGATCTACTCCGTCGATCTGACTGTCACCTTCAATAATGCCGTGCGTTACAAGTAGGTTCTTCGCGCGCCGGCTCGCATCGAACTCCACGGGTAACGTCAGCAGCGCGAATACGAAAGATGAGCCAAACAATATAACGCCGCTCCAGGTTAGGGCGTCGGTTTGAAGCATCAGCCCTGCCACGAACAGCCATGGAGCGATCTGACCCGCAAACTGCACGAAGGGTACAACATGGGTGCGAAACTCCATGGGTCCGTAGTCCTCGGCGTCCTGAATCGCGTGACCCGTCTCGTGTGCGGCAATTCCCGCGGCAGCCACGCTCGGAGTGAAATAGACATCCTGGCTTAGCCGAAGCACTTTGGCGGTCGGGTCGTAGTGATCGCTAAGGACGCCTGGTGTGGCTTCGACGGCAACGTCGTGTAGCCCTTTAGCATCCAGCAGGCGGCGAGCCACCTGCGCGCCCGTGATGCCGCTCGTCGTGCGAATTTGCGAATACTCCGCGACGTTTTTTTTGATCCGCGCTTGCGCGTACAAGCCTAGCAGCAGGCCGGGTCCGACCAAGATCCAAAATAAGGGGTCCTCGAACATGATTCTCGCGGATGCTTAAAGGAACGATGAGGGTGAATCGTTCCGGGTATATCTATCCGCGCCCTTTCCAGGCGTTAATTGCAAACGCGACAATGACAGCGAGGATCACGCCGATACCGACGGCAGAGATTAAGCCCCACAGCGTGACAGCCTCACCCTGCATACGGAGTTCCTCCCAACAAAACCTGCGCGCCCGCCTGATGCGCGCACAGTTGCGAGGACTCTAC
>NZ_JBZMXT010000056.1:0-13802 GCF_058506495.1 Methyloceanibacter sp.
AGCAGAAAGAATAGGAGCGTCACCGCTGCATCGAAATAGACTTGCTCGCTCGCCTGCATAGTTTGATAGACGCTCATGCCCGTGGCCAACGTGATCGCCAGCGAAATCGGCACGTCCATATTAAGTCGACGGCCTTTCAGAGCAGAGATGGCCGATACAAAGAAGGGTTCGCCGGCATAAAGAATCGTGGGCAACGCGATTAAAGCGGAAAGCCAGCGGAACATCTGCGCAAGCGCAGGGTCCATATCACCATGCTCACCAGACCATACGGCTATCGAGATGAGCATGATGTTCATGGCAGCGAAGCCGGCTACTGCCACGCGTCGGAGAAGGTATTTCTGTCGCTGATCTCCGCGATCTTGATTGGACGCTTCCAGCGGCGCCGCCTCGAAGCCAACCCGATCGAGCGCAGCGATGACGGCTGCTTCGTTGGCCTCAGTGGGATCGTAAGTAACGGTCAGGCGCTTGGCAGCCAGCGATGCTCGTGCAGTCGCCACCCCGGGGACACGCAGGGCCGCGCGTTCAACCGACCGCAAACAGCCGCCACAATGCATGTCCTCAACGGCAATCATCATGGCCGCGGGTGCAGCCGACTCAGTCTCTCGCGTGGAGGACTCCGAGCTCTCTAGTTGGGCGGTATGGGCGTCCGTCATGGACCGTCAGCGACGATCAACCGCTTCTTAAGGCGATAGATCGGAGAACCGCCCTCCGGCTTTGTCGTCTCAGCGGTCAGGATCCAGCTGCCGGGGTCAAGTGGCAGGTCAGATACATAGACGCCCTGCTGCCATTCGCGAAAGGTCACAGTCTGGTCTTCGTGACTGGCTGCAGGACGAGAAACCGTGCCCGAAAGCTTTAGCCCTGTCACAGGCGCTTTGGTGGAGTCAGTGAGACGCAAGGTCAGCCGCCCGGCGCTTCCGTCATAATCCGTTTGCGCTAACCACCCCAGAGCGGCCTGTTTTTCGGCCTCCGCAATTGTCTCGTTGTAGTTGAGTCCGCTGCGATAAGGGTTAGGCCGGTCACCGCCGCTGAATGTGGAAACCGCGTAGTAGACGAGGAAACCGTTCGCGACGAACATGATGCCAAAAAAGATCAAGAGGCCGATCAGCACATGGCGCCCGGTGACGCTGCGAGGGAGCGGTGTGGTGGCCATCATTATTTCGCCTCCTGCTTGGGCGGCCCCTGGAATTTTAAATCACGCCGTGTCGCCACGCCCGTCTCGGTGTCTATAACGACGAGCTGGAATGGCGTTGCCTGAGCAGGAAGCGCGCTTACGCCTTCCTTATCCAAGGCCACGTATAGCTTGACCGACTGCAACTGATCCGGCGGGACTGTGACAATGCCGCTCTCGTGGCCTACCATCCGCACCGTAGAGCCTGGCAGGCCCGTCACTTCGACCTTAAAGTCTCGCGGGATGTATTGCTTGTTTAGAAGCTTGACCTCGTATCCGTTGCGCACGCCTCCATCGGAGAGCCTGACAAATAGCGGGTTGCGATCGTGCAGAACGCTGACCCCAAAGTCCGAACGCGTTAGTAGCGCGACGAGCATAATGGCGCTGACAAGTACAATGGCGCCTGTGTAAAGGAGAACGCGGGGGCGCCATATCCGCAACGGCTGCGCATTCTCGGCACCAGCCTCGAGGTTTTGGAGCGTGTCGTAGGCGATTAGGCCTCGTGGCCTGCCCACTTTGTCCATAATCTCATCGCAGGCATCGATACAAAGCGCACACTGAATGCATTCGAGCTGCGCGCCGTCGCGGATATCGATACCCGTCGGGCACACAGCGATACATTGACGACAGTCGATGCAATCGCCTCGGCCCTCCCACGGCTCTCCCGCCTTATGCGGCCCATGGGGCTCGCCACGCCAAGCCCGGTAGGAAATCAACAGCGAGTCGCGATCGAACATCGCGCCCTGGATCCGCGGCCAAGGACACATATAGATACAGACCTGCTCGCGGGCGATACCGCCGAGCACATAGGTCGTCAGCGTAAACAGGCCGATAAAGAGGTAGGCGGTCGCCGGCGCGCTGAACGTGACGAGTTGCTTGGCGAGGGTCGGCGCATCGGCGAAGTAGAAAACCCAAGCACCGCCCGTAGCGACTGCGATTGCGAGCCATGTCAAATGCGTAGCACCCTTCTTCCAGATCGTTTCGAGCGACCAAGGGTGCTTGTCGAGCCGCAGACGCGCATTGCGATCGCCTTGCCAGAACCGTTCCACGGCGATCATCAGGTCGGTCCAAACAGTCTGAGGGCAGGTGTAGCCGCACCAAACGCGCCCGGCCACCGACGTGACGAGGAACAAAGCCAACGACGCGAGAACCAACAAGCCGGTTACATAGTAGAATTCCTGCGGCCAGATCTCTAAGAAGAAGAAGTAGAACCTGCGTGCAGGGAGATCCAGCAAAACGGCTTGGTCCGGCAGATACGGCCCGCGATCCCAACGTATCCACGGCAGCAGGTAGTAGATGCCGAGTGTAACCGCCATGACGACCCACTTGATCGTCCTGAAGCGGCCACGCGCCTCCTTTGGGTAGACTTTGACTCGGTCGGCATAGAGCTGCGTCCCCTCATCTGAGGGCGATGCGCCGCCGGTGCCCAGCTCGACATTTGCCATCTTCGTTCCAGATTATCACAGGACGTTCTATTGCCCACCACCTAGGGAGTGTACGTAGATCGCGAGCTTCTTGATCGTGGCCGGGTCGAGACGTTCCGAAAACGCAGGCATCATTCCTGCCCGGCTATAGGTGATCGTCTCGACAAGAGTATCTTTGTCTCCCCCGTACAACCAAAGCTCGTCCGTCAGGTTTGGCGCACCGAGCGCCTGGTTCCCTGCTCCGTCTGGACCATGGCAAGCCGCGCAATTAGTCGCGTAAAGCTCCTGACCGCGCGCTGCTGCTTCTGCATCTTCCTCGTTACCCGAAAGCGACATGACGTATTGGACGGTGTCCAAAATCTGCTCGCGGTTAAGAATTCCGAGCTCGCCGAAAGCCGGCATCATGCTCATCCGTGTCTGAGGATCATCAGACCGGATACCGTGAAGGATAGTTTGCTGAATTCCCTCCAGCGAGCCTCCCCAGATCCACGCATCGTCACGCAAGTTCGGGTAGCCTACGAAACCTTGAGCGCCGCGGCCGTGGCAGGGCGCGCAGTTGTCGCCAAATGCGGCCTCGCCGCCGGCAAGTGCGAAGCTGAGCAGCTCCGGATCGGCCTTGATGGTCTCGAAATCACCTTCGGCAATCTTCTCGCTGAAGGCAGCTGTCCCTTCCTTCGCGGCTGCGATATCTTTGTTGACCTGAGCACGCTGGCTATAGCCAAGGTAACCCTTGGTATATGACGACACGGTGGGCCAGGCGGGATAAACGATCCAATAGCCGATCGCCCAGATGACGCAGGCGTAGAAGGTGTATAGCCACCACTTTGGCAGCGGATTGTTCCATTCCTCAATGCCGTCCCACTCGTGACCAGTGGTTCTGACTTCTTCCGAGGGTTTGGGTTCCTTGTCGGCCATGGCTCAGCTGTCTTTCTGTTTATCCGCCTCTGGGTCGTCTTCCAAAGGTAGTTTCGCGGCCTCGTCGAAACGCTTCTTGTTCCCAGGCCAGAACGCGTACAGCACAACGCCGGCGAACAGCACGATGAAAAAGATGAGCGCTGCTACCTGACTGATCGAAGCGACTTGTTCGTATTCCATCGTCCGGTCCTCACCTCAGGTTGGGGCCAGCCTCGTCGAAGCTGGCGAAATCGACGAGTGTTCCTAGCATCTGCATGTAGGCGATAAGCGCATCTAGCTCAGTGATTTGATCCGGGTTTGCGTCGAATGGTCCAGTCTGCGCCTTAGGATATCGGGCGAGGAGCGCCTCTACATCTCCAGCCTCGTCTCCCGCCTGGGCTTCAAGATCAGCCTTGGCAGACTCGATCATCTCGTCCGTGTACGGCACGCCAACCGCCGCGTTAGCCTTCAATACGTCCTGAATGTCTTCGTAGTCCAACGGGCGTTCCGCTAGATATGGGTAGCCCGGCATGATCGACTCAGGCACGACAGAACGCGGATTGGCCATGTGCGCCCGATGCCACTCGTTCGAGTACTTTCCACCGACACGCGCCAAGTCAGGTCCAGTGCGCTTCGAACCCCACTGGAAAGGATGGTCGTACATACTTTCGGCGGCCAAGCTGTAATGGCCGTAGCGCTCTACCTCATCCCGCAAAGAACGGATCATTTGGCTATGGCAGACATAGCAGCCTTCACGGATGTAGATGTTACGACCTGTGAGTTCTAGCGGGGAGTAAGGCCGCATGCCCTGCACCTTCTCAACGGTCGATTTCAACCAGAACAGCGGCGCAATTTCGATCAGCCCTCCAATGCTCACCACGATCAAGACGCCGACCAGCATCAGCATCGGGCTTTTTTCTAGGACGTCGTGTTTTCCCCAGCTCATTGGCCCCTCCCTATTCCGCTGGCGCCGAGTATTCGCCAGGCCGGAACTCAGGAGCCGCAGCGACAGTTGGTTGATCAGTTGCATCGACGGGCTCATCACCGCGCGCCGTGCGCCACAGATTGTAAGCCATCAACAAAGAGCCAATAACGAAGAGCAGTCCGCCGATGGCCCGAATGATGTAGAAGGGATGCATCGCCTCGACAGTTTCCACGAAGGAATACTCAAGGAAGCCGAGGGAGTTGTAGGCCCGCCACATCAATCCTTGCAGGATACCGGACACCCACATGGACGTGATGTAGAGCACGATACCCAGCGTTGCGATCCAGAAATGCCACTCGACTAGTCGCTGCGAATAGAGCGCCTTGCGGTTCCATAGCCACGGCACGAGGCAATAGAGCGCGCCGAAGCTGATAAAGGCGACCCAGCCGAGAGCACCTGAATGCACATGACCGATGGTCCAGTCCGTATAGTGCGACAGTGAATTCACCGACTTTATGCTCATCAGGGGGCCTTCGAAGGTTGACATGCCGTAGAAGGCTACAGCCACGATCAGCATGCGGATCACCGGATCTGTTCGAAGCTTGTCCCAAGCGCCAGACAGCGTCATGAGACCGTTGATCATGCCACCCCATGACGGCATCCACAGGATTATCGAAAACGTCATACCAAGGGTCTGCGCCCAATCCGGTAGGGCGGTGTAATGCAGATGATGGGGACCCGCCCAGATATAGATGAAGATCAGCGACCAGAAGTGAACGACTGATAGCCGGTATGAGTAGACCGGACGCTCCGCCCGCTTTGGGACGAAATAGTACATCATGCCCAGGAAGCCGGCGGTCAGGAAGAAGCCTACCGCGTTGTGGCCGTACCACCACTGGGTCATCGCGTCTTGGACGCCGGAATACAGGATTACGCTCTTTGTGCCGAGCATCGACACCGGCACCGCCAAATTGTTGACGATGTGCAACATCGCAACGGTGACAATGAACGCTAAATAGAACCAGTTAGCGACATAGACATGTGGCTCTTTGCGTTTCGCCAATGTGGCAAGAAAGACGAGCAAATAAGCGACCCAAACGGCGGTCAGCCACAGATCGACGTACCACTCCGGCTCAGCGTATTCTTTGCTCTGGGTAACGCCGAGTATATAGCCGGTAGCTGCCAGCACGATGAAGAGCTGATAGCCCCAGAACACGAACCATGGTGACCATTTGCCTGCGAGGCGGGCGCGACAGGTCCGCTGCACAACGTAGAATGATGTGGCAATGAGCGCGTTACCGCCGAAGGCGAAGATGACCGCGGACGTATGAAGCGGCCGCAAACGACCGAAACTCGTCCACGGCAAGTCGAAGTTCAAAGCGGGAAAGGCGAGCTGCCAAGCGATGACATCGCCAACAATAAATCCCGCGATCCCCCAAAAGACGGTTGCGATAACACCGGCTCGGACAACACCGTCCGCGTAGCCGCTCGTATCGGCAGGCGCGCGCCCCTCGACGATTTGTGTGAGAATGTAAAGGAGTGCAAGGCCGGATGCGGCGAGCAAAAGACAGCCATGAAACTTCATGACTGGGTCGCCGCCGGCTATCGCAAGTACAAGACCAAGAATGACCAGAAACGCAGCAGCTCCGATAGCGAGAATATCCGAAAGCGCTTTCCACTCGTCTCGCTGCGTCGTCGTAGCCATGTCTCCAACCCCTCAATCTCAAGCCATAGCCGGTTGTTTTTCAACGGCACCAGGCACTGTAAGATCCTTTGCTGCCGCGGTTGCTTCCGCGGTTCTCGATTTTTTCCTTACACGCCGTCCACCATGGCGCTGCCTTGATTCAGCGCAAGCTTCGGAGATCCGGCTCGTTTTTCATCTTCTCGCGCAAACCCTGTGTTTGCCCCCCTACTCACTTCGCAAGCTCACGATGTAGGCCGCCAAGTCCTCTAGCTCATGTTTCGTCAGCGGAATCACGGGCATCGGGTGCTTGGGAATAACGATACGCGCCATGATTTCGCCCTCCGTGAGATTAGGCTTGTTCGCGATCTCGCGAAAACTTGGCACGTCGGCAACGGCTTTCGCCTGCTGGTCGGATACAAGATGACAGTTGCTACAGACACGTTCGCCCAAGGCCTTGCCGCGCTCAGCAGCTTTCACCGCAGGGTTTTCTGCGTGTGCGGATGCGTTGAAACCGAGAATGAGGGCACACGCCAGGAGCGTAAACGCGTTGTGCGAGGACAGATATCTGCGAAGACTCATGTTGCCATTGCCTTGAGCTTTGGCATGTCGAGCACCGAAATCTGCCGCGCCGATTCGAGCTTGATGATGCCAGCATCCTTCAGCTCGGCGAACATTCTCGATACGGTCTCAAGCGTCAGACCAAGATAGTCTGCGATATCGTGGCGCGGCATCGCCAGCTGCAGCGAGTGTTCGGAGCCTGTGCGGTGCGCCATCTCAATCAAAAATGCTGCGAGCCTCTCAAGTGCATTCTTCCGGCCCAGCAATAGCAGATGATCTTGGGTCTGCCTCAGACCAATCATGGTCCGGTTGAGCAGCTCGTGAACGAAGCCACTAGACGATGTATCGCTCACTAAGCTTTGCCATTTGAAGGCGAGAACCTTTACCGGCCCTATGGCCTCGGCAGAAACGTGGTGGATGTCGTCCACTTCAAAGCCGAACATGTCACCCGGCAGATGGAAAGCGCTGATCTGCCTCCGACCGTCCGTCAGCAACTTCGATACGCGAACAACGCCCGAGACAATCTTGTAAACGTATCCGGCGGCTTCCCCTTCTGCGAAAATTTCACTGTTTCGGCTAAAATTGAGCGGAACGCTGAACGTATGAAGATCGGCTTCCTCGCGCGACTGCGGCAGGATTTGAGCCGCAGGAGGCCGCTGCATTTGCGGCAGATCGAGAACGGGATGTGGCGTCAGCATGATAACCCCCGAAAGGTTAAATTGACTGACGTCAGAAATAGCGATGTTTGCGCGCACCCAAAATTCGGGCAGGTTCCCTAAGGGATTCTACGTAGCCGGCGTTGGACTACGAGGGCCCCGCCGAAGCGCTAGAAGGACCATACATTTCAATTACTTGCTGGATGGTCTCCAACATGACCCCGCCAAGGATCGGCTTTTCGAGGACTTTGGTGATGCCGTCGTTCCGCGCTTTGGCGAGTAGCCGCTCGGTCTTTTGGGAGACCATGAGGATGACCGGGACACCGGGACAGCGGGTGTGCTCCGTGTCACGAGTATCCGCGATCCGCGAAAAGACGTCTTGGTCCAACACCAAGCAGGTGCCGTGGAGACAGGGTGCCCGCAAGAGCGGCCGAATCGCGTATTCGTCGCAGAAACGTGTCTCATAGCCCTCTAGCTCCAGCGAAAACCGCAGGCTGTCGGCGAGCATCCCGTCTTGTACGGCAATCAGCACCGTGCCAGTCTGGCTCATTCTCTTCTTCCCCGAACATCGCCCCTCGCCCAGCGGACATCCCGCGCCGTCGTAACCAGTCTAAAGACTGCTTCGCGTGCGGCCTTGAGCCAAATCAATAGGAACTGAGCCTGAGTGCGACGTGTTCTGCGGCGTTAGTTGGACGCGTCAGCGCATGGTTGGACCTGAGCGAGAACGGCCATCCGCACTAATTCCGACAGGCTCTTGGCCTGCATCTTCGTCATAACGTTCGCGCGATACACTTCAACGGTTCGCGGACTTATTCCGCGAGCGGCAGCGATGACCTTGTTCGCCTGCCCGGCCACCAGCCCCTCAAGAACCTGACGCTCTCGCTCTGACAAGCTCGCAAGCCGGCTGAACACCTCCTGAATCTGGGCTTCGCCATCTCCGTCGATCTTCTTCAGCGCCGCTTCCACTGCCTTGAGCAGAACCTCGTCTTCAAATGGCTTCTCGATGAAATCAACCGCGCCCGCCTTCATTGCCTCAACGGCGAGCGGAATATCGCCATGGCCCGTGATGACAATGGCAGGCAAGTAGCGTGCTTTTGCCTTGATCTCAGCAAGCAGCTCGATGCCTGTCATGTCTGGCATGCGGACATCGGTAACGAGACATCCGTGTGCGGATGGATCAAGAAGATCCAGAAACGCTCTCGCGGACTCGTAGAGCCGAACCGAGAGACCCGCCGAGCCAAGCATAAAAGCCAACGAATTACGAACCGCCTCGTCGTCATCGACGATGTGTACGACGGGATTGTCCGACATTAATGCTTATCCTCATTTCGGAAAGGCTCAAGCGTGAACCTGAACACCGTACCGCCTTTGGGGTTTTGTTCGACCCACATATGTCCTCCGTGGGCCTCAACCAGACGCTTGGAGATCGACAAACCAACTCCCATGCCATTAGCCTTGGTCGTAATGAAGGGCTGAAACAGCTTCTCGGCAATCTGCTCAGAGATACCGGTGCCGGTATCGGCAACCGTAACCTGCACCATAGGCTCGCCTGTCTTAGTCATATCTGTGGAAGACTGTTCCGTTGAAACCAATAAGACTTTCGGATCACACCCTTCCATCGCCTCAATCGCATTCCGCATGAGGTTTAGCAGCACCTGTTGCACTTGAACTTTGATAACCATCACACGTGAGACGGAAGTGTCCAACTGAAAGCTCGGCGTTACACCTTCGTCTTTGGCATCAATCAGCGCTAATGCGCTCGTCTCTTCAACCAGGTCGTTGATGTTCTCCGGGTGGCGAATGGTTTCTTGGTCTGTCACAAAATCCCGAAGCTGGCGGATGATCTCGCCAGCGCGAAGCGTTTGCTGGGTTGTCGCCCCCAGCGCCTCGCGCACCATCGCGACCTTGTCGTCCTCGATCGATTCCAAAAGTCGGTTACACCCTTGCAGGTAGTTGGAGATGGCCGTCAGCGGCTGGTTGACTTCGTGTGCGAGAGTCGAGGCCATTTCGCCCATGGCCGTCAGGCGCGACAAGCGTGCCAATTCCGCTTGCAAATCCTGTAGCTGTTTTTCTGTTTTCTGGCGGTCCGTGAGATCTCGGATGAAGCCAGTGAAAAACCTTTGGTCGCCCGATCGCATCTCGGCGACTTCAAGCTTCATAGGGAACGTAGAGCGATCCTTGCGTTCTCCGGTAACGACCCGGTCGCGGCCGATAATGCGCCGCTGACCTGTCTGAAGATACCGCGAGATGTAGGCATCGTGCTCTTCGCGCATTGGCGAAGGCATGAGCATAGAAACATTCTTCCCGGTAACATCGACTTCCTTGCGTCCGAAGAGGCGCTCGGCCGCTGCACTAAACGAGTGGATTATGCCTGTCTCGTCGATGACCACGGTGGCATCGGGGACTGTGTCCAGGATCGATCGCAAATGGGCCTCGCGCGCACGAACCTCCTTGGCACTGCGGCGGCTGCGCAACCGAGTACGTTGAAGCAACTCGCCCAACCACGCGATCCCTATCCCGACACCTGCGAAGATGCCGAGCTCGGCCAAATCGGGAACGGCCTTGTCGCCATGCGGTATCAACGCATAGCCAATCGCCGCAGACAGGACTGTGGCGAGAAGGCCAGGACCGAAGCCTCCAAATCCGGCAGCGACGGCTAGGCCAGGAATGAAGATTAGGAACGACGCGCGTCCCTCAAGCCAAGGATAAAGCCCCCAGGCAAGGCAAGCCATGCCCACCACGGCCACCACAGCAACCGCGTAGTGAACTGCACTCGTTGAGGGGCTGAGTATCGAGCGCCGTAGCCGCTCGATTGCGCCCGGAGGCGACTTCTTCGCAAGGGGGCCGTGCATGAGTCAGACAATAGCACTTCCGCGCTATAGGCCTAGGTTGAGAAAGCAGTTCTGGGCCATTCGGCCTCTGTACACTCACCACTGCTCTGACCAGATCGTCTGCCCTAGTTGACTTTCTTTGCAGCGATGACTTTAGCCCCGTTATCCTTAATGGGAACGCCGGGACGAAATGCCGACTTGTCGTACCCGTCCCCGTTTGCGCTGAGCTTCGTCGTCCATCCGGTCGTCCATTTGATTACCGCACTCGCTCCATCCACAGACCATGAGCCATTTAGGACATGGCCTTCCTTTTCACCCCGCGCCATTCCATCTGCATCCAGCGTAATCGTGAAGGCGTTTCCTTTCGTGTCTTCCGTCAAAAACTTTCCGGCCCAATCATCCGCGTAGCTGCTGGCAACGCCCAGCACTAGCAGTAGCGCGGCTGTCAGCACCCCAAGAGCCCATCCGTTCTTCTTCATACTGTTTCCTCTCTTGAACTAGCGCGACTTGGCTCGTCTACGCCGGTCTACTTCGCGCTGGCTGACTTCTCCCGCCTGGACCAGCGCCCGAACACACGATTTGGACAGGACGTTACCATGACGGCGCATACAATTTCGCAGCGCGTTGGTCTCGAGACCAAACTCTCCACAGTACTTCTTGTAGTCCGCCCGACAATGCTTTCGTACAGCCTCACTGTAGGCGGAGGCGCGGGCATCGCCTAATCCCGATCCGCTCAACAGGAGCCCAGCAAACATCGCTGCAGCAAGATTTCTCACGTTGCGGTCACCTCTCTATCTACGCCGCAAGATCCCCGCTCGTCCTGTTCCATATTAGCAACTGCCCAAACAAGACCTTGACCGGAGTCAACGCTTAGCGAGGCCCAATTCAGCCGTCCACCAAACTTTCCCTGTATGGCAACTCGGCGAAAATCGTACGTAATGTTCCGCAGTCTGTGATAGACGAACGCCCAGCCGGGCGAAGGGATTCATGGCAGTAGAAAACCAGAAGGACGAGCAGAGGCCTGGTTTCTGGCTGGTCGTAATGGCAGCTTGTTCCGGCACGTTCGTCGTTGCTTACAATACGACGGCTGTTATGACCGCGCTTCCAGCGATCAAAGTCGATCTGGATCTAGACGTGGACACCCTACAATGGGTGATCAATCTCTACATGCTGTTTGGCGCCGCTACACTCGCGGCCATGGGCCATCTTGGCGATACATTCGGCATGACACGTATATTCTTGGCCGGTGTCGCAGTATTTGCGCTTGGCTCGATCGCGATCGCCCTCACCGACGAATCTGCATTGCTCCTATTGGGCCGTGCGCTTCAGGGGCTCGCTGTAGCATCCATTATGTCGGCCTCAGTCGCCCTCATAAACCGCGCGACGCCGCCCGAGAGCAGAGCGACTGCGCTCGGTATCTGGGCGGCCGCGCTGGCGCTCGGCTTCGCTTCTGGTCCGCTGATTGGCGGCATACTGACCGATAGCATCAGTTGGCGGGCCATCTTTGTTCTCGATCTTATCATCCTCTCCATCGCAACACTTCTTTGCGTTTGGGTGATCCGCGAGGGACTTTCACCTCCGGTCATTGAGGGAGGAAAGCGAAGCGACTTCCCGGGTATCGCGCTACTCTTCGTGGCGCTTGCGTCGTTCCTATATGCACTGTCTTGTGGACCTCTTTACGGCTGGACATCACCGCCAACAATCTCTCTCTTCGTGCTTACGCTTGTCGCAGGCGCTGGGTTTGTGACGCGAGAGCTTCATTTTCCGGATCCGCTCATTCGCCTAGGTTTTTTCCGTTACCGGAACTATGCAGCCGCGACAACGAGTATGATTCTCGCGGGCTTTACTCAGATTGGAATCCTGTTCTTCATAAACTCTTTTATTCAGTCCTCTGACGGCTTGAACTTCAGCGCATCACAAGCCGGTCTTGCCCTTTTACCCTTCACCGCGGTGATGTTTCTCATCTCCTTGGTCGCACCACACGTCATTCCGGAGAAGGCTTACGGCATTTGGGCGACTATTGGCATGGCCTGCCTTATGATCGGTTTCTGGCTCATGCGCGATGTCGATCACCAGACACCCTATGAGGAGATTTGGTGGCGATTGACATTCATTGGAGCTGGCGTTGGCCTGAACATGATGCTGCTGCCCCGTATTGGCTTAGGCGCGCTGCCGGAAGCTAATACGGGTCAAGGCTCAGGTGTGATCAATACCTGCCTCTATGCAGGCCTCGCCATCGGAACAGCGCTAGGCGCTGTTGTCGTCGCGCAAATTAAACAGCACGTTGTCGGTCCTTACATCGATCGCGTCGGTGCCTCGCTTCCTGATTCACAGGCTCTAAAGATTACGCTGGTCCACGGCTCTCAGAGCCAAGTCAGTAAGGCCTTGGCTGAGCTGCCGTCGACTGAATCTAAGAACGTGCAAGACGTCATGCTCAGAGCGTTCGATCACGGTTTTTCCGGCGTTATGTTTCTCATGGCTGCCGCAGCCGCGATAGGCATGGTTCTCTGCGCTTTGGTGATCCGGCGCCGCCAAGGCAATGGCTGATCCGCGGTCAGCCATCACAATAGAGTAGCCTTGAGGGTGCGTGGTGCTAGGTCCTTGCGAGCGCGACAGCCTTGATTTGTGCAATGACGGAATCGCCCGTCTGAAACTTAAGCTTATTCCAAGACAGGCGCGACACGCGGCTGAGGAGCAGCGCCCCCGCTTCATCGGTCCCTAGCCTCAGCCGGACGCTCACCTGTGCGTCGCCCACAGGTGCTACCGCATCGATACGAACCGGCAGCGCATTCAGAATCGTTGTGTCCTTGACGGCTTTGCGGCTGAGGCTCACGTCACTGGCCCCGATACGCAGACGGCGAACGGTGCCTGTTGGCCCCAGTTCGCCGGCAACGAGAAGCGTACCTCCCGGCACATCGACCTTTGCAAGGCCATAGTCGGGGTCATACTCCCTAACGACCCCGTCCAGGACCGCCGCGGGTTCCGACAAGCGGGCCAAGGGCAAGGCGGGGTCGACGAGCAAGTCCGCAATGGGCCCCGCGGCGCGCACCCTACCCCGGTCCATGAGGATGAGACTATCCGCCAAGCGCTCGATCTCACCGATGTCGTGGCTCACATAGAGCACCGGGATCGACAGCCGTCTGTGCAACCGTTCGAGATATGGCAAGATTTCCTCCCGACCCATGCGATCGAGGGCGGAAAGCGGCTCGTCCATCAGGAGCAGACGTGGCTGCGAAAGAAGGGCTCGACCGATGGCAACACGCTGACGCTCTCCACCGGAGAGATTCGCCGTCGGCCGATCAAAGAGCAACTCGATGCCAAGCAGGTCGACTACGTCATCGAAACCGATCGTCCGTTCACCACCTTTGGTACGCTTTTGTCCGAATTCTAGGTTGGCCCGAACGGACAGATGGGGAAATAGACTGGCTTCTTGAAACACATATCCAAGGGCTCGCCGATGAACCGGAACGAACACCCGCTCGTCCTGCCAGACGTCGCCGTCGATAACGAGCCTGCCCCGCGACAGCCGCGTAAGCCCTGCCACGCAGCGCAAGACCGTCGTCTTTCCGGAGCCTGAAGGCCCAAACAAGGCTATGACACCCTTGCTCGGCGCGTTGAATTCCGCGTCGATCTCAAAGCTGCCTTGCTGGCCTGAGAACCGC
>NZ_JBZMXT010000057.1:0-13757 GCF_058506495.1 Methyloceanibacter sp.
GATCTCCGGGACTTCATCGGCCGTCATCTCCGCCATGGCGGCGATGGCCTTGCCGGCCCAGTCCCCGTCCTCGATCTGGCTGCCGAGCGAGAGCTTGTCCGAGAGGTAGGCGATCGCGTCGTCGCTCATGGTCGCGATTTGCTCGATCTTGGTGACGCCGAGCTTGTTGAGCTTCTTCTCGAGATCCTCGGTAATGCCGGCGATAAGCTTGAGATCGTCCGGCTCGCCCTTCGGCTTCGTAAAGCCCTTGAAGCTGTGCCCCTTCTTGCCCTTAACGTCACGGGTGTCCCGGCGCTCGGGGATACGGGCGGCCTTACCGCGCCGGCCGCGCAGGTAGTAGAGCTTGGCCCGGCGCACCCGGCCGTGGCGGACGACCTCGATCGATTCGATCAACGGCGAGTGGATCGGGAAGACGCGCTCCACGCCCTCGCCGTAGGAAATCTTGCGGACGGTGAAGTTCTCGTGGATGCCGGCATTGGCGCGGCCGATGCAGACGCCCTCATAGGCCTGCACGCGGGTGCGCTCGCCTTCCACCACTTTCACATTGACGCGTACGGTGTCGCCTGGGCCGAATTCCGGCACGCTGCGCTTGCTGAGGCGCTCGGCGATCTGCTCTTTTTCGAGCTCGGCAATAATGTTCATCTCTCTAACCTTTCACGGGCGCCTGCCGGGCTGCTGGGACCCGCGACGAACGCCATTCTTTTTGATTGGTCGGTGTCCGGCGGTCTTTGCCCCCAGACATAACTGGCCGCCCAGGGCCTTAGCCCGGCAGCCATCGCAGGTGTCCTACCGCAGGATCTGGGGTTTGTCGATGATTTTTGGGGCGGAAGGCAGGGCACTACTCGCGGCGATCGAGGCTCCGAATATAGCCGACCACGTTCCGCATCTCGTCCGGGTTCAGGATGATATTGGGCATGGTCGGGTGCGAGGATTGAAGCCACACTGAGAGGGCCATTTCAGTCATGCCCGGCGTTTCAGCGATCTGCTGGAAGGAGGTGGCGGCAACGTGCGGGGACGCATCGTCGTTTGCCAAGACCGCGTGACATTGGGCGCAAACATCTTCTGCATAAGCCTTCCCGGCGGCGATATCGGGGTCTTGAGCACTCGCGGGGCTTGCGATCCCAAGCATGAGCGCCGTCGCGAGAATTGTAACTCTGATCATGCACAACTCCTTCTTTTTCAATACAGATTAGGTGCTTCGGCCTTAGCTACCCTGACCTCGATCAAGGTTAGCGCCTGTTCCGTTTTTCCCAAAGATCGGGGCGCCGCGTCCTCGTGAGAGCTTCGGCCTGCTCACGGCGCCATTGGGCGATTTTCTCGTGGTCGCCGGACAGCAGCACCTCGGGAATAATGTGCCCCTCGAATTCGCGCGGGCGTGTGTAGTGCGGGTACTCAAGGAGCCCTGAGGCGAAGCTTTCCTCATCATGGGTGCCCGCATTGCCGACAACCCCAGGGAGCAGACGCACGCAGGCATCCATCACCACATGTGCCGCGAGATCCCCGCCGGAGAGCACATAGTCGCCAATCGAGACCTCTTCGATCTCGCGCGCGTCCAACACGCGTTGGTCGATCCCTTCGAACCGGCCGCAGAGCAGGATCACGCCGGGACCATGGGCTAGCATCTCCACACCCGCTTGGGTCAGCGGGGTGCCGCGAGGAGACAGGTAGATCGTTGCGGTTCCGGCCGGGGCGTTCTTTCGCGCTGCATCGATAGCAGCCGCACCGATGTCGGCGCGCATCACCATGCCGGGGCCGCCGCCGGCCGGCGTATCGTCTACCGAGCGATGTTTGTCCTGGGCGAAATCGCGGATGTCGATCGTCTCGAGTTCCCAGGCGCCCTCCGCGAGCGCCTTCCCAGCCAAGCTCAGGCCGAGAGGTCCCGGATACATTTCGGGGAACAGGGTCAGTACGGTTGCTTTCCAACGCATGAGGCATTCCTCGTCGCAAGGCCTCTAGGTTGCAGCAGTGGCTGCGGGCTTCGCTTCTTCAATCAAAAACCAGGTTTGGCGCGTCCCGACACCTTTAATCGGGACAGGCCCGCGCTCGGACATGAGAAATCCGTCGACGAGAGCGTCATGAACCTGCGCGGAGACCTGTATCTCACCAGGGAGTCCATGCGACTCCAGTCGGGCCGCCAAGTTCACCGTCTCGCCCCAGACATCGTAGGAGAATTTGTCCGCACCAATCACGCCAGCCATGACCGGGCCGCTCGCGATGCCAATGCGAATGCGCAAATCGACATCGTGGGTTCGCGATAGCAAATCGACCACACCCGGCATGGCGAGCGCCAAACGTGCGAGGCGTTGGCAGTGATCGACCTGATGCTGGCTAACCCCGGCCACGGCCATGTAGCCATCGCCGATGGTCTTGATCTTCTCCACCCCGTGCTCGCTGGCGAGACGATCGAATTCGGTTACGAGTCCATCGAGGATCTCTACGGTACGCGCCGCGCCCAAGTCGTGAGCGAGGTTTGTGAAGCCGACAAGGTCGCTGAAAAGTACCGACGCATTCGGAATAGCATCGGCGATACGCCCTTCAGGAGTTTCTTTTAGTCGATCGATAATGGGCTCCGGCAGAATGGTGGCGAGAAGCTTATCGGCCTCGGCCCGGGCACGGTCGGCCTTAATCAGGGCGTATCCGACGACCAGAGCGACAATGCCAAAGGTCGTGACCGCTGAGGAAACGTACAGATTATGAAGAAGTGCAGGGTCCGCCGTGATGCGTGCGCTGCCAGGCGGGTAGAGGAACCAAGCAGCCAAATGGAGGGCAAGTCCCGACAGTACGGCCGCGACCACAAGGCGGATATGCGCCATGCCGCAGATCGCGAAGGCGACCGCGGCGCCAATAATGTAGTTCAGCTGGATGCCCGAGTTATGCCCGAGTTCTCGTACGAAGAAGAACAAGGCCGCGTATTCGGCGACCCAGATCACGACAATTGCGGCGATCTCATTGATGCGATGAGCAAGCGGCGCCACAAGGGCAATAGCCGCAAGACCGAGGTTGACCGCAATTAGCGGCCAGTACTTCATGACGCCAAAGCTCGCATAGGTCGCCACGTAGGCCATCGACGTGAAGGCAATCAGCAGGGCCATCACGTTGATGACGGCGAGCCGGATGCGCGCCTCGTGTGGGTAGCCGGCAATGCCAATCTCGGCATAGCGGCGCAGGGGCCCCAGCCGATCAAGGATCGGCAGATCCGCAGCGCGTCGGCGCGGCGGGCTCACCATATGCGATGCAGAGCGAGGTGACATGGCCGACACTCTACCGTGTAACGCGTCTGCTGGTGAGCGTTATGCCTCGTCTTCTCCGGACGCTTCGATTTCTTCCGGCGGGACCAATACGAGCCGTCCGCCCGCAATGTCGACCTCCGGAATGGTATCGTCAGTGAACGCGACAAGTATTGTGCCACCGTCGTCGTTTAGCGCGACCTCGATGATATCGCTCGCACCGAAATTGTGGACGGCCGCGACGCGACCCAGCGCGGCGCCGTCCTGTGATACCGCTGTCAAACCGATCAAGTCGGCCACATACCATTCACCTTCGTTCGCCTCAGGCAGCGCCCCTCGATCGACGTAGAGCTTGGTCCCATTGAGCGCCTCAGCGGCGTCGCGTGTTGACACACCTCTGATGCTCGCGATCAGTGCCTTGGGCGTCACACGGACACGCTCGATCTCGATCGTTCTGCGGCCTGCTTCGTCGCTGAGCGGGCCGTAAGCCGCGATATCTACGGGGTCTTGCGTATACGACTGAACGCGGACCTCTCCTTTGAGACCCTGCGCCGCCCCGATCTCACCGACGAGAAGCAAGCTTGGTTTGCCGCCCAAGGCTCGAGCGCGCTCCTACTCTGAGGCTTCCTTGGCTTCCTCGGCGGCAGCCTCGTCGGTAGCCTTCTCCTCAGCCTCTTCCTCAGCCTCTTCCTCAGCGGCCGCAGCCGTATCGGCGGCTTCCTGCTCGGCGGACTCTTTGTCGGCAGCTTCCTGCTCCGCCGCCTCTTTGGCCGCGGCTGCCTTTTCCTCTTCAGCGGCGCGCTTGGTCTCCTCGCGCTCTAGGCGCTTCTTGCCGGGCTTGGCTTTCTCCGGATTGTTCCGTGGCTCCCGCTTCATAATGCCTTCGGCATCCAGGAAGCGAAGTACACGGTCAGTGGGAAGGGCGCCATTGGAGAGCCAGTGCTTCACGCGGTCCGTATCGAGCTGGATGCGATCCTCGGAGTCGCGCGGCAATAGCGGGTTGAACGTTCCGATCTTCTCAATGTAGCGGCCGTCGCGCGGGCTGCGTGAGTCGGCGACAACGATGCGATAAAAGGGGCGCTTCTTGGCACCGCCTCGCGACAGTCTGATCTTTAAAGACATGTTTTCTTACTCCTACGTGTTCATCGAATTGGGCTTTGAATAGATAGGGGCTCAGCGCTTCTTCTTGCGCTGTTTTGGGGCCCCTGGGAGTCCCTGAAGTCCGGGCGGCAAGCCCCCCGGCATACCTGCGCCGGGAAGGCCTGGAAGCCCCCCTGGCAAGCCGCCACCGGGCAGACCCGGAAAGTTCGCCGGCAGTTCGGCGCCCTTCGGAAGATCCCCGCCGTCGGGCAAATCCGCTGGCATTTGCGGCATCCCGCCGCCGAACAGCGCCGAAAGCGCGCCGCGCTTCTTGCCCATGGCTTTCATCATGTCGGCCATCTGGCGGTGCATCTTTACGAGCTTATTGATGTCCTGAACGCTTGTTCCCGAGCCTGCCGCAACGCGCTTCTTACGCGAAGCATTCAGCAGTTTCGGATTCTTGCGTTCAGATTTCGTCATTGAGCTGATGATTGCTTGCTGGCGCTTGAGAACGCTGTCGTCGAGATTAGCGGCCTCGATTTGCTTCTTCGCCTTGCCAATGCCAGGCAGCATCGCGAGCACGCCGCCCATACCGCCGAGTTTCTGCATTTGCCCAAGCTGTTCGGAGAGATCGTTGAGGTCGAACGCACCCTTCTTCATGCGTTCGGCCATCTTCTGAGCCTTGTCGACCTCGACGGTCTCCATGGCTTTCTCGACCAAGCCAACCACGTCGCCCATGCCGAGAATGCGGCCAGCGATGCGGTCTGGATAGAAGTCCTCTAGTGCATCGATCTTTTCGCCAACGCCCATGAGCTTGATTGGCTTGCCAGACACGGCGCGCATAGAGAGAGCTGCACCGCCTCGGCCATCACCATCGACGCGAGTCAGCACGATGCCGGTCAGATCAACGCGCTCACCGAAGTTCTTGGCGAGGTTCACGGCGTCCTGTCCGGTCAGCGCGTCGGCGACCAATAGCGTCTCGTGCGGATTGGCGATCTTTTCGATAGCAGCCGTCTCCGCCATCAGTTCTTCGTCGATATGGGTTCGGCCAGCCGTGTCGAGTAGCAGCACATCGAAGCCGCCAAGCCGAGCTGCCTTTACGGCGCGCTCCGTAATTTCGGTGGGACTCTGACCTTCGACAATTGGCAGAGTGGCGATGTCCGCTTGCTCGCCGAGCACGCGAAGCTGCTCTTGCGCAGCCGGTCGCCGCGTATCGAGCGAGGCCATCATGACCTTTTGCTTATCGCGGGTGGTGAGGCGATGAGCGAGTTTTGCCGTGGTGGTGGTCTTACCCGAACCTTGAAGGCCGACCATCATCATGACAACCGGCGGCGTGGCGGCGAGGTCGATGCCCTGGGCATCTGACCCGAGCATACGGACGAGTTCGTCGTTGACGATCTTGACGACCATCTGGCCGGGCGTGACCGACTTCACAACGTCTTGGCCGACGGCCTTGGCTTTGACGCGGTCCGTGAACGACTTTACGACGTCGAGCGCGACATCGGCCTCGATCAGGGCCCGGCGCACTTCGCGCATGGCGTCGGACACGTCGGCTTCGCTCAGCGCGCCGCGGCGCGTGAGCTTATCGAAAATTCCAGAAAGCCGGTCGGAGAGCGTCTCGAACATTAGCCTGCAAATCCAATCACGTATTTCCGATAGACCCAGCCAGAGCTGCATGGGCCAGAATAGACTTGCCGGCTCGGCCAAGGCGTGCCGACGCCACAATCCACGGCCTTCTGCGAATACACCACGCCGAGCCAGTTTCCACGTCCGTCACAAAGATTGACGACTTGTCCGTTGTAGATTTTGTCCAACATGTCGTGCTTGGAGCTCGGCCCACCGCGTACCGCCAGAAATCCGTCGCCAGCTGCATCCAGGCCACGCACTGCGCCTTGCGATCCGCAAGCGTCGTACTCCGCTTCTCCGCCGGCGAGAACCGGCACGATAGGTTGCTGAGCTGCAGCGCCTGCCGAAAAACACGCAAGCGCGAGCACGGCCACAGTACTCAGACTCAATCGCTTCGACTTCGACGTCATCACATCCGCCTCCATATCGCGGATCGGAAGTTCGTTTCCGCACGCCTCCGGGCCAAAGCCGATAGCGCAACGAAACTCGCGCTCAAGCAGGCCGCTAGGCCGACGGCGCAACCAAAAACGCACCCGTGGGCGCATCGCGCTGACGGGTGTTGACCCCCTATTCCTAGTCGCCACAACGGCCAGACCCCGGAACAAGCGGCGGCTCGCTATCGAGCTGCCATGAATTCGAGCGGACTGTCGGCCAGAGCTTCTCCGAAGTCAAGCAGATGCGGCGAGCTGGGTCCTAATGCGAGAACGACTTCGAGAAGGCGTTTGCGATGACCACGCCAGAAATGATCAAGCCCAGGCCAATCAAGGCCGGCGTGTCCAGGCTCTGCTTGTACCTGAACCAACCTATGGCACTGACCAGTACGATGCCGACCCCGGACCAGGTGGCATAGGTCAGACCGACCGGAATAGACTTCAACGTCATGGCCAGTGACCAGAACGAAATCCCGTAAGATGTTAGCGTCACGGCGCTGGGCCACAGGCGTGAGAAGCCAGCTGTTTCCTTCAGCGCTGCCGTTCCGATCACTTCAAAGACAATCGCGCAGCACAGATACATATACGGCATGAGATCGATCCCCTGTCGACGATGGTTCCCGATCGAGCGACGGTAGTGGAACTACAATAAATCCGACAGCCCGACGGCGAAATCCAGCAGCGACTCATCGCCCCCCTCCCACGCAATGAACGAAAGCCCAACGGGGTATCCGTCGGCTTCACCGATGGGCACCGAGATTTGCGGAAGCCCGGCCAGGCCGGCGAGACACGCGTTCTGTAAGGTCCGTGTTCGGTACGCCGCGACGGCCGGGCCGTCGGGCGTGCCGCGCTCGGGCGGTGGCGTTGGCGTGGTCGGCAGGACAATAAGCGTGCCCGGCTGCAGGATGGACTTGAGTTGAGAGGTGACGCCTACGCGCACGCGACGGGCCTCGTCGGCTTCCTCGCGGCTCACGCCAGCGGCCATTTCGAAGCGCTCTTTGATCCCCGGTCCAAGCGAAATATGGTTGGCTTGAATGAAAGGGAGCAAGGTCGACTGCACCTCGAAGCCTTGAATCGTGGCAAACGCCGATCGCCAGGCGACAATGGCCCCGCCCGCAATCTCGGCTTGCTCGATGTCCGGTATTGCCGGTGCCATTGACTCAAGTGTCTGCCACATGAGCCGGACCACGCGCGCTTCGCACGCGGAGGCGATGTCCACGGCAAGGACGAGCCGGTCAACGGAAGCCGTACGACCGATTCCTCGCAGGAGCAGCCGGCCCGCAGTGCGAAGAAGTTCGGCGTCTCCCGCCAGAACGCCCACCGTGTCGAAGCTCGGCGCCATGGGGGTGACGCCGGCCATAGCAATACGTCCATGGGTCGGGCGCAGGCCGAATAGTCCGCAGAACGACGCCGGTACGCGGATCGAACCGCCCGTATCGGAGCCCAGCGCGAAATCGCACATATGACCGGACACGGCGGCTGCGGCACCGCATGACGAACCGCCGGTGACATTTCGGCGCGCGCGTGGATTGATCGGCTGTCCGTAGTGGGCGTTGGTTCCGAGCACGCTGTAGAAGAACTCATCGCAAATGGTGATGCCCGTTAAGGACGCGCCCCCAGCCAAGAGGTTGGCTACGGCGGGTGCTGTCTCGCTTGCTGGAGCGGCTGCTTCATAGGATTCCGGGTTGCCGTTTCCAGTCTTGTGACCGGCGATGGCGAAGAGGTCCTTCACCATGAAAGTTCGACCCGCAAGTGGACCATCCTGCGCTCCAAGGATCGGTTCCGTAAGTGTATGCGGCACGAGCGCGTGGACGGGATCATCCAAGGGGACGTCGATCAACTTGAGCCTCCGTCGTCTAAAAGGCAGGTGCACAAGCGGGCACAACGCCATAGAAGAGCCCCAACCGCAACGCTTGAAACTTCCAAATCCCACGCAGAAGGGCCAGCTCTGGTGCGCGCGAAACAAACAACCCGCAAGGCGTTGCCGCCGACCGTATGGGCACTCGGGTTTACGTCCCTCTTTATGGATGTCTCTTCCGAGCTGATCCACGGATTGCTGCCGTTATTCTTGGTCGTAAGCCTCGGAGCCAGCACGGCCGTACTAGGCTTGGTGGAGGGGATCGCCGAGGCGGCGGCACAAATTGTGAAGGTCTTCTCTGGTTGGCTCTCCGACACGCTTCAGCGGCGCAAAGCACTGGCGGTCCTTGGCTATGGACTTGCCGCGGTGACGAAGCCTTTGTTCCCGATTGCAAGCAGCGTTGCTCTTGTGGCTTTCGCCCGTCTCGTGGATCGCATCGGCAAGGGCATACGCGGCGCGCCGCGCGATGCGCTGGTCGCCGATGTCACGCCGCCGGAGCAACGTGGCGCCGCCTTCGGCCTGCGGCAATCGCTCGATACGGTCGGTGCGACGCTCGGCCCGCTTCTGGCAATCGGGCTCATGGCGCTTTTCGACAATGATATTCGTACCGTGTTGTGGTTCGCCGTTGTTCCTGCCGTGATTTCGGTCGTGATCCTTGTGATTTTCGTTCGCGAACCGGCTCCTGCGCGTGAACCGGAGAGAGCGGCTAAGCGTGTTCCCATCAAGTTTCGCGACATCAGCGGCCTGGACCGGGCTTACTGGTTTGTCATTGGCGCCGGCGCCGTGTTCACTCTGGCACGCTTTAGTGAGGCCTTCCTTGTCATTCGCGCCTATGGAGCGGGTCTGCCTATCGCGCTTGCCCCCGCAGTCATTGCAGTGATGAGCATGGTGTTTGCGGTGACCGCCTATCCGGCCGGTCGCCTCCAGGATCAATTTGGTGCGCGGCCCCCGCTGCTTGCGGGCCTCGTCGCACTGATCGCGGCCGATTTGCTGCTGGCGTTCGGTTCGGGCCTTGTGTCTATCTTCCTTGCTATTGGGCTTTGGGGTCTCCATTTGGGACTGACACAGGGTGTGTTGTCGGCGCTCGTGGCTCAAACCGCGCCAGCTAATCTTCGTGGGACAGCCTTCGGGGTCTTCGGTCTTACCGTTGGGTTCGCGACCCTGGTGGCGAGCCTGATTGCCGGGACTCTCTGGGACACCGTATCGCCGGAGGCGACTTTTCTTGCAGGCGCCGGGTTCGCGAGCCTTGCATTCATCGCTTTTCTGACGCTGCGTCCCGTGGAACAGGCCTAGCCCGCAGCCTTGGACAACGTCTTTTGCGTCGCTATAGAGAGCAAGAACTTCGGATCGGAAACGATGGACGAAAACGCGCATAGATTCCGCAAGATGAACGGTCTCGGGAACGACTTCGTCGTTATCGATCGCCGCACGGACAGAATTCCCTTGCCGAGCGACACGGTGCGCGCGATCGCAAATCGGGCGACAGGGATCGGGTGCGATCAGCTGATCGCGCTCGATTCTTCGACTGAAGCGGATGTGTTCATGCGTATCTGGAATGCCGATGGCGGTGAGGTTGACGCGTGCGGGAATGCCGCGCGCTGTGTCGCCGCGGTTGTTGCGGACGAAGTTGGGCGGGCGACTGTCACCATCGAAACGGGCGACCAGGTACTCGAAGCCTATGCGGGTAAAGACGACGTCGTGACCATCGATATGGGCGAGCCGCGACTGCGTTGGGACGAGATCCCACTTGCCGAGGCGGTCCACGACACCAGCCAAATTGAGCTTCAGGCCGGGCCCATCGATGCTCCGGTGTTGCAGTCCCCCGGTGTGGTCAGTGTGGGCAATCCGCATGCGATTTTCTTCGTGGGGAATGTTGATGACATTCCACTGGATCGACTTGGACCCCGTTTGGAACACGATCCGCTGTTTCCCGAGCGGGCCAACATCTCGATCGCGCAGATTATCGATCGGTCGCATCTTCGCTTGCGGACCTGGGAACGTGGTGCTGGCCTTACCCGGGCCTGTGGAACCGCAGCGTGCGCTTCTACGGTTGCCGCGGTCAGGCGCGGACTGACCCACCGCAAAGTCACGGTAACGCTGCCAGGGGGCGATCTGACCATCGAGTGGCGCGAAGAGGATGGTCACGTCCTTATGACCGGTCCGTATGCCTTAGACTATGAAGACACGCTGCCAACCGCCTTGCTTGCGGCCGGCGAGGCGCAAGGTGTCTGACACGGTATCTGAATTCTGTTAAAAGCCGCGACATGTCGGAACTGGACATCATCACCTTTGGTTGCAGGCTCAATACGTTCGAGTCCGAAGTCATGCGCAAGCACGCGGACGACGCTGGCCTCATTGACGCCGTGATTATCAACACCTGCGCGGTGACCAATGAGGCCGTGCGCCAAGCCCGTCAGGCGATCCGTAAGGCGCGCCGGGAGCGCCCAGGCGCCAAGATCGTGGCAACCGGCTGCGCGGCGCAGATTGATCCGCACCAATTCGCTTGCATGGACGAGGTGGACCGGGTCATCGGCAACCAGGAAAAGCTTGAGTTGCAGACGTTTCGAGCCCTGGGCGCCCCGGGTCTTGGGACGGACGACACTGAGAAAGTCATAGTCGACGACATCATGTCCGTAACGGAGACCGCGGGCCATTTGATCGAGGGCTTTGGTGGAAGAGCACGGGCTTATGTGCAGATCCAGAACGGCTGCGATCATCGCTGTACCTTCTGCATCATTCCATACGGACGTGGCCCCTCTCGGTCGGTCCCGGCCGGTGAAGTTGTCACTCAGGTTCGCCGCCTGGTGGAGAACGGCTATCGAGAGATCGTGCTGACGGGCGTCGACATGACGGCGTACGGGAAGGACCTGCCAGGTGCCATGACGCTCGGCAAACTCGTTCAAACTGTGCTCAGGCTTGTTCCAGACTTGCCCCGTCTCCGGCTCTCGTCCATTGACTCCGTCGAGGCGGATGAGGATCTCATCGCGGCGATTGCCGAAGAGGAACGGCTCATGCCCCACCTGCACCTGTCGCTGCAGTCGGGCGATGATCTTACCTTGAAGCGGATGAAGCGAAGACATGCCCGAGTCGACTCGGTCGCGTTTTGTGAAGCGATGCGGCGGGTCCGGCCGGACATCGTGTTTGGCGCCGATATCATTGCCGGCTTTCCCACCGAGTCCGACGTCATGTTCCAAAATTCGCTGTCACTCGTCGACGATTGCGGTTTGACGTTCTTGCATGTTTTTCCGTTCTCGCCGAGAGAGGGGACGCCTGCTGCGCGCATGCCGCAAGTCCACGGCACGGTCATTTCAGAACGCGCGCGGGCCCTGCGGGCTAAGGGGGCGATGGCATTGAAGTCTCATCTCGAGCGCGCGAGGGGCCGCCGTATCAGCGTGCTGATGGAAACGGACCGCCAAGGGCGGTCTCCGGACTTCACGCCGGTGCGCTTCCACATAGACCAGTCGCTTGAGGGCGCCTTGGTCGATTGCGTGGTCTCGGGCGACAACGGCACGGCCTGGTTCGCGGAGGCGCTGCGGTGAGCGGCGATGAGAGTTCTAAGTCAAAGGAAGGGTGGTTCGCGCGGCTCAAGGCGGGTGTATCACGCACGTCGGCCTCGCTTAGCGAGAGTCTCACCAGCGTTCTCACGAAGCGTAAGCTCGATGACGACACGCTCGATGAGTTGGAGGAGATCTTGCTCAAGGCTGATCTCGGAATCGAGATGGCCGACCGGATCCGCGACCGTCTTTCGACGGGCCGGCACGAAAGAGATATCAGCGTAGACGATGTTCGTGCGGTGTTGGCCGAAGAGGTGGCGAACGTTCTGGAGCCGGTCGCGAAGCCGCTGGAACTCATCGCAGACGCCAAACCACATGTGATCCTCGTTGTCGGCGTCAATGGCACCGGCAAGACAACGACTATCGGTAAGCTGGCGCATCAGTTCATTCGCGATGGTAAGTCAGTCATGCTGGCCGCAGGAGATACGTTCCGCGCAGCGGCTATCGATCAGCTAAAGATCTGGGCCAGCCGTGTTGGGGCCGACGTGGTGGCAAAGGACGTCGGAGCAGATCCTGCCGGCGTCGCCTTCGAGGCGTTGGGCCAGGCCAGGGAAAATGGCGTCGACGTTCTCTTGATCGACACGGCTGGGCGCTTGCAGAACAAGGGCGACCTTATGTCCGAACTTGCAAAGGTGGTCCGCGTCCTGAAGAAGTTTGATGCGGAAGCGCCGCACACTGTGCTGCTCGTGCTCGATGCGACTACTGGACAAAATGCGCTGAGCCAGGTTCAGACCTTCCAAGAAATTGCGGGTGTGACCAATCTCGTCGTGACCAAACTGGATGGTTCAGCGCGGGGAGGCATTGTGGTGGCGATAGCCGATAAGTTTGGTCTTCCCATCAACGCCATCGGTGTTGGTGAAGGGATCGATGATTTCGAGCCGTTTGATGCGCACGACTACGCGCGCGCGATTGCAGGAGCAGGTCGAGAGAATGACGCAGCCGCCTAAGTCCACGACCGAGCCGGGGACGAAAACCGAGGTCAAGCAGTTCAAAGACTCAGAGCAGTCTGTTGTTGGAAAGCTCCTAATTGAGCTCGGGCCACTTCTTGTCTTTTTTGGCGTGAATGCGGCCTACGGTATTTTCGTTGGCACAGCAGCCTTCATGGTGGCGACGGTTATCTCTCTCGGCTTGGCCTGGTGGTTGTATCGGAAAGTCCCTGCGATGCCGGTTGTAAGTGCAGGGTTGGTTCTCGCATTCGGCGGTCTGACGCTTTATCTTCAAGACGACATCTTTATCAAACTCAAGCCGACGATCGTCTACACGATGTTTGCGATGCTGCTGATTGGCGGCTTGTTCGCACAGAAACCCGTGCTCGCTTTGTTGTTCGGTGCGGTGTTTAACTTAACGCCGGAAGGTTGGCACAAGCTAACCATACGTTGGGCAATCTTTTTTGTTGCCATGGCGCTGCTGAATGAGTTTGTTTGGCGTAATTTTTCCACTGACACCTGGGTCAGTTTCAAAGCCTTCGGATTTCTCCCAATTACATTTATTTTCGCCATGTCGCAGGTTCCTCTCATGCAACGTTACAGTGCCGACGAGAATGCATGACGGCAGAGAGGCGGCTGTTAGACGCGGATTTGGCGAGGGCGCGGAGTTGCCGCGCTGCTTTGCCGTGCGAAGCACAAGTGCTCAGTGTGCGGCACGAACCTTGCAAAAGCGTGCTGCTAAGTTTGTTTGAGGTCGGTTGGCAGTCCAGGTTGCCACTAATCCGGCGCTAAGGCCTCGGCAATATCACTGAAAAGCGATGCGACTCTAGATTTTGTGCGAATTTTGCTAGGCCTGGTACTTGCACTATTCGTGCTCTGTGCCGATATGAGGTGCTCAGTATGCGGCTTGTACCTGCAAAAAGCGTACGCTGAGGTTTGTTTGGGGTGACAGGATGTCTCGTTGCAGCTGTGTGCAGCCAGGTGTGTGTTAGTCCCAGAGGACATCAGGCAACGGAATGGTTCGGGGTAACACTCCGGTGCATTCATATTTTAAA
>NZ_JBZMXT010000058.1:0-13527 GCF_058506495.1 Methyloceanibacter sp.
CCGGTCTGTTGGAAGGCAATGCCGGTCAGGTGATCACCCAGATCTGGGGCATCGTCGCCACCATCGTGTGGTGCGCCATCGCGACCTTCGTAATCCTGATCATCACCAACATTCTGGTGGGTGTCCGGGTGAGCGAACCGGTCGAGATCGAGGGCTTGGACATCAACCTGCATGGAGAGGTCGTCCAATAAGCCTTCGCGCAAACAAAGAGGGGCAAGAAGATTGGAGAATGTGAGCTAGGTCTCCTCCTCCCTTGACAACTAGCTCTACCTTGGGCCCCGGCGTCACTTCAGACGCCGGGGTCTTTTTTCTATATAACGCAGCACTCGCCAAGTACGGCTACTGGCTGAACATTGCCGCTTGACGAGACTTGGCCTACACGCAAGAGCGCCATGTCCGACACACAGACCGCTCTCGAAACTCTCATCCAGTCGCCGTTCGCGCGGCTCAACGCGTTGCTGGCAGACATACCGCCCGGCGCCGATCCCATACTGTTCTCGCTCGGGGAACCGTACACGGCGTTGCCGCCGTTCGTGCAACCTGTGCTGCAGGAGTATGTCGCAGCTTTCGGCAAGTACCCGCCCATTCGCGGCATTCCGGAATTACGCGAGGCGATCTGCAGCTGGCTCGCGCGGCGCTACCCAGCACTTACGGATGTCGTGGACCCGGAACGCCACGTGCTCCCGCTGAACGGCTCGCGTGAGGGATTGTTTTCTGCCATCTTCCCGGCGATCGCCCGCAAGCCGGCTATTCCAAACCCGTCGGTCCTCATCCCGAACCCGTTCTATCAGGTGTATGCCGCGGCCGCGGCGGCAGCCGGGACAGAGCCTGTCTTTCTGCGTTCAGGGGCAGATACGGGATTCCTACCCGATCTCGACAGCCTGGACTCGGCACTGCTCGGACGAACGGTCGCGCTCTATATGTGTTCGCCGTCGAACCCCGAAGGCGCCGTGGCCACCCCCGCCTATCTTGAAAAGGCGATTCGTCTGGCGCGTGCTCACGATTTTCTGCTGTTTGCCGATGAGTGCTACTCGGAGATCTATGGCAATACACCGCCTGCTGGGGCGTTGGAGGTCGCGCAAGCGCGTAGCGGCACCCTTACCAACATTGTTTCGTTCCAGTCTCTTTCGAAGCGATCGGGGCTGCCTGGCCTTCGGTCGGGCTTCGTCGCCGGCGACCCGGACTTCCTCGCGGCCTTTGGACGATTTCGCAACGTTGCGTGCCCGCAAGTGCCTTTGCCGATCCAGCACGTGTCCGTGGCGGCATGGACTGATGAGGACCATGTGCGGCACGCCCGCGCCTTCTATCAGGCCAATTTCGACATCGCCGACTCACTCCTCCAGGGCCGTTTCGGTTATTCCCGGCCTGAGGGGGGCTTTTTTCTTTGGCTGAATTTGGCCGATTTTGGGGGTTGCGAGGAGGCGACGAAAACCCTTTGGAAAGGATGTGGCGTCAAAGTCCTCCCAGGGACCTATCTGACGGCGTCGCAGGGCGGCCAGGCCGATCACGGCCGGGACTTCGTCCGCCTTGCGCTCGTCCATGATGCGGACACAACGCGCGACGGCCTTTCGCGGATCGTCGCCACATTGGGCTAGAGGGATGGCAGTAGCAGGCAGATCAGAACCAAAACGGCGGCTGTTACCCAGCACGGTGGCACACGGGCTGCGCCGCATCACATTCAGCACCTATGGTTTTCTTCTCATCGCGGCCGCCTGCGCGGTCTGGCTGGCCCTGGCGACCTGGTCCGTTCACGATCCTAGTCTGAACAACGCGACCCCCGTCGTTCCACGCAACATTTTGGGCGGCTGGGGCGCTATCGTCGCCGATCTCGGCGTCCAATCCCTGGGTCTCGCGACGATCTTCCTGTTTTTGCCTCTGGCCGCCTGGGGTTGGCATCTCGTGGCCAATACGGTGCCTGACAAAATCAAATACCGTCTCTTGGCGTGGCCAATCGCCGGGCTCCTGTTGTCCGCCGCGTTCGCCGGACTACCGCAGCCGCGAAGCTGGCCACTGCCCAATGGGCTCGGCGGGATCCTTGGAGATTTCATCATGGCGGGGGCGCATGTGATCGGGCCCTTTCTTCCACAGTCTGCCGTGTCGTTTGTCGCTGGTCTTGTGTTCCTGATCGCCGGCTTCGGCTTGTTGTTCTTTGCAAGCGGCACCAGCGCATCGAAGCTTGTGAGCCTTTGGGCACCTCGGCCTGCTGCCGCCGAGGAATGGGCCAACGCTTGGCTTGGCGCCGCCATGCATGTGGGTATCGACACCTTCGCGCGTCTGCGCCGCCTGTTCCGCCGAGGGGCCGGCCCCGCAGCTGCAGGCAGCACGGCGTATGAGGCCGACGAGGATCTAGAGCCAGACGTCGAGCCTCAGGACGGGGCTTGGACATACGACGAAGAACAGCCGAAGCAGCTGACCTACGACGATGGCCGTATCGAACCGTCGTTCGGCCCAGCGCCGCTCGTCGAAAGCCAGTATCACGACGAGGGCGAAGACGGCGCCGGCACGGTCGGCGCCGACTACCGCATAACGCGCACCAAAGAACCAAAGAGGTTGCCGGTTCGCAAGCAAAAGCGCATCGCAGCAAACCCGACCGGCGCGCCCTTCGAAGCGCCGTCAGTCAAACTGCTGCAGCCCAGGGCTCGCGTTGCGCGCGGCGCTGGCATCAGCGACGAAACGCTTCAGGAAAATGCACGCGAACTCGAGGGCGTGCTTCAGGACTTCGGCGTGAAAGGCGAGATCACCAATGTGCGCCCCGGCCCTGTGGTCACACTCTACGAACTGGAACCCGCGCCGGGCACGAAGTCTTCGCGCGTCATCGGCCTCGCCGACGATATTGCCCGGTCCATGAGCGCCGTTGCCGCACGCGTTGCTGTGGTCCCGGGCCGAAATGCTATCGGTATCGAGCTGCCGAACGAACAGCGAGAAATGGTAATGCTCCGTGAACTGTTTGAAACGCGGGACTTCCAAGACACAGACCAACGGCTCGCACTAGCGCTTGGAAAGACCATCGGCGGCGAGCCTATGGTTGCCGATTTATCGCGCATGCCACATCTACTTATCGCCGGCACGACCGGCTCGGGTAAGTCGGTCGGCATCAACACGATGATCCTCTCGCTGCTGTATCGTATGTCTCCTGAGCAGTGCAAGTTCATCATGATCGACCCGAAGATGCTCGAACTATCGGTATATGATGGCATTCCGCACCTACTGGCGCCCGTGGTCACCGACCCGAAAAAGGCCGTGGTCGCTCTAAAATGGACCGTGCGCGAGATGGAAGAGCGCTACAAGCGTATGTCCAAGCTCGGCGTCCGCGACATCAAAGGCTACAATGCCCGGATCGCGCAGGCGGAAGCAAAGGGCGAGACCCTTACACGCACGGTGCAAACCGGATTCGACCGCGAGACGGGCCAGGCAATCTACGAACAAGAAGAGATGAACTATGAGGCGATGCCGTACATCGTCGTGATCGTCGACGAGATGGCCGATCTCATGATGGTTGCCGGCAAGGACATCGAGGCAGCCGTTCAACGGCTGGCGCAAATGGCGCGCGCCGCAGGCATTCACTTGATCACCGCGACCCAGCGGCCGAGCGTCGACGTCATTACCGGCACGATCAAGGCGAACTTCCCTACACGAATTAGCTTCATGGTGACGTCCAAGATCGACAGCCGCACGATCCTCGGCGAACAGGGGGCCGAGCAACTCCTGGGCCAAGGCGATATGCTCTATATGGCTGGTGGCGGACGCATCATTCGTGTTCACGGCCCATTCGTGTCGGATGATGAGGTGGAGAAAGTTGTCCGCCATCTGAAGAAGCAGGGCGTCCCAGCCTATCTTGATGCCATCACCGAAGACGACGAGGCGGCGAGCGGCGAGGAGGGGGGAGCACCCGAATATGGCGATGGCAGCAACGAACTCTACGATCAGGCCGTAGCCGTCGTCCTTCGCGACAAAAAGGTCTCTACGAGCTACATCCAGCGGAGGCTGGGGATAGGCTACAATCGTGCCGCCACTCTGATCGAACGCATGGAACAAGAAGGTTTGATCGGGCCCGCCAACCATGCCGGCAAACGTGAGATTTTGGTTGGGAACGACGAGGCCTCGGCCCCCTACTAGTGCATCCTGCCAGCCCCCGCGACAAAACGGATCGTCGCCAAGAAGTTGACGAGATTCTGCGGAATTGTTTATTCGGAAGCGTTGAACACGGACGCTCTCCAAACGGGCTTCGATAATGGGGGATCCATGACGAAAGGCTGCGCCGCACGAGCCGCCGCAGGTCTACCAGTTGCGCTCTGCCTGACCATGGGTTTCGCCTTTGCCCAGGGCTCTTCGACCACCGTGACCAAGACACCTGCGCTCCAAGCTCTACCCGCAGGGACAGCACGCCCTCCGATCGACCAGACCGTAATTCCAGCGCCGGTTGAAGACTTCGTACCGGAGAAGGTTGATGAGGGCTCGAGCTGGCAAGTCGCGGTGGAACAGGCGAAAGGTCCAACCCCGCTGGTAGGACAGCAACAGGCGGCAGCGGTCCGAAAGATCAATGCCTATTTCAATGGCATGACCAGCCTTGAGGGGAATTTCAGTCAGACGGACGCCAACAACAAGCGTACAAATGGCCGTTTCTACGTGCTGCGCCCGGGCAAGATCCGCTTCGACTATGCGCCGCCTAGCCCTTTACGCATCGTCGCGGACGGCCACTCGCTGGGAATCCAGGACAAAAACCTGAAGACGGTCGAGAAATACCCCATCAAGTCCACCCCGTTCCGGCTCTTACTCGCGAAGACGGTTGATCTGGGGCGTGATGCCAAGATTGTCGGCGTGGAAAAGGACGATGGCCGGCTTGCCATAACCCTCGAGGATCGCAAGGGAACTTCCGGCCACATCCGGCTTTTGTTCAAATCGGGAGCAAGTCTCGAGCTGCAGGAGTGGACGATCACCGACGCCCAGGGCCTGATAACCCGGGTCACGGTGGACAGTCTGGTGCGAGGCCGCAAGAAGTCGCCATCTTTCTTCAAGATCAAGGAAGAGACTAATCCATTCAGAATGGGTGGTTAAATCAGATACTTACCAGAAAACCTTCATCGAATTTACCAATTATCAGGTTTTCTGAGATGAGCCCTTGAACTCGTCCGTGGAACTGCATATTTACGGTTTAGAAGCGGACCACATCGCTTTTATCGGCAGTGCCCCCCGTCTAGCCGAAGATGTGGTCTGCTCGAGCCGGCTTCCCTCCCGGCTCGCGCGAAGAACGCGCTTTAAGGCGTCCGGCCCTGCGCAGGGGTTGGACGCCTTTTTCTTCGCCCCATCGCATCTCGCATTCGCCGACCATCCCCAAGAAACACGACTGCCGTGCGTCGTCGCCGTTGCGCGCGGGCCGGGGACGGAATAGCAAGCCACATGATGCGGTTTAGGTTGGCCACTTGGAACATCAACTCCGTACGACTGCGGCTCGATTTGGTTGAGCGCTTCGTGCAGGCAGAGTCTCCCGACGTGCTGTGCCTCCAAGAGATCAAATGCCAGGAGCAACAGTTCCCGCGTGCCGCATTCGAAGCAATGGGGTATCCGCACATCGCCGTCACCGGCCAGAAGGGCTATCACGGCGTGGCCACCGTCTCGCGAATTCCCCTTAAGAAGACCGGCCGCCTGGACCTGTGCGGCGACGGGCACGCGCGCCACATCTCAGTCGTCCTAGACGATGGCTCAACTAGCAGCAAACTTTTGATTTTACACAATTTCTATGTGCCCGCAGGCGGCGATATCCCCGATCCAGACGCCAACGACAAGTTTAGGCATAAGCTCGACTTCCTCGATGCCCTCACCGAATGGTCGAAGGCGCACAGGACGAAGTCGAAGAACCGAATGATCCTCGTTGGCGATCTGAACGTCGCACCCCTGCCAAACGATGTGTGGTCGCACAAACAGCTCCTGAAAGTCGTTAGTCACACGCCGCCGGAAACGACGCGCATGGCGCAAGCGCTGGCATCGCATGACTGGATTGACGTCATGCGGCGTCATGTGCCGCCCGAGGAAAGCCTGTTCACATGGTGGAGCTATCGCAATCGGGACTGGCGCGCATCCAACCGCGGGCGCCGCCTCGACCACATTTGGACAACACCGGCGCTTGACGGCTCAGCGGTCACGATGCGCGTTCTGGACGAGACGCGCGACTGGGAACGTACGTCGGACCACGTTCCCGTCATTGCGGATTTCGAGACTGACTGAACGGCTTTTCTGCGAGCCAGAGCTTAAGGTACGAGCTTGTAGCCACCCGTCTCAGTGATCAAAAGCTCCGCCTGAGACGGATCCTTTTCAATCTTCTGACGCAAACGGTAGATGTGCGTTTCGAGGGTGTGGGTGGTAACCCCGGCATTGTAGCCCCAGACCTCATGCAGCAGGACGTCGCGCGTCACAACGCGCTCTCCGGCGCGGTAGAGATACTTGAGGATCGACGTCTCTTTCTCTGTGAGCCGTATCTTCTTGCCGCCATCCGCCTCGAGAAGCAGCTTTGAGGCCGGTTTGAATGTGTACGGCCCAATTGTGAAAACGGCGTCCTCGCTTTGCTCATGCTGGCGAAGCTGAGCGCGGATCCGCGCCAGAAGAACGCCCAGACGAAATGGCTTGGTGACGTAGTCATTCGCACCCGATTCAAGCCCAAGGATAGTGTCGGCATCGGAGCCTTGGCCGGTCAGCATGATGATGGGGCCCTTGAACCCGCCACGCCGCAAGAGTTTGCAAGCTTCTCGCCCGTCCAGGTCTGGAAGGCCTACATCCAGCAGGACGAGGTCGACGTGGCCGTTGCGGGCAAGCTTGAGGCCGTCTTGCGCAGTTGAGGCCAGCTCCGTCTCAAACTCCTCGTGAAGCGACAGCTGCTCGCTCAGGGACTCGCGCAGCTCATCGTCGTCATCGATGATGAGGATCTTGCGCGCATTGCTCATGGGGAGGTCCTTCCCGACTGTTGGTTGCCAAGTGTGTGTTGCTGGTCGCCAGCATTACAGTTTCTGGGTACATGTTCTTAAGGGGGGCAAAGCGAAGCTACAAGTATATCGATTCTCTCGCGAAATGGCGAATGGAGGCCCATACGGGCATGAAAAGGCCACGGTCCATTGTTGTCCGACGCGCTCCTGGCCGACCGACAGAAGCGCGCGTGCAGTTCAGCCACAGCGTCAGGCGCGCGGCGATTGGCCGGGGCGGACTTAAGGTCATCAAACGCGAGGGCGACGGGGGAACCCCAATTGGCGCGCTGCCTGTCCGCACGATCCTGTACCGAGCGGACCGCCTGCTAAGACCGCGCACAGCGCTGCCTCTTCGAGCGATTGGCCCAAGAGACGGTTGGTGCGACGATCCGAGCGACCGAAATTACAACCGACCTGTCCGCATTCCGTATGGTCGCAGCAGCGAATCCATGATGCGAACGGACGCCCTCTACGACATCGTGTTTGTCCTGGGCCACAACGATAGGCCGCGGGTACGCGGCCGTGGCAGCGCAATCTTTATGCATGTAGCTCGTCCCGGCTACACGCCGACCGAAGGCTGCATCGCGTTTTCGATGAAAGACCTGCGGGCTGTCGTTGATGAGCTGCTCCACGGCGGCCGCCTGCTGGTCGTGCCTTAGCCGAAAGACGCTACTCTAGAAGCACGCGCTCTCCGAAAATGGCAGTGCCAATTCGCACATAGGTCGCCCCAAAGGCGATCGCGGTTTCGAAATCGGCGCTCATGCCCATGCTAAGCTCAGGAAGCTTCAGCTCAGCCGCGAGCTTTGCCAGCAATGCAAAATGCATCGCAGGCTCCTCATCGAGCGGCGGGATGCACATCAGGCCCACCACGGGGAGATTGAAGGTCTCTTTGCAGACGGACACGAAAGCCGCAACGTCCTCGGGCCCCACTCCTGCTTTCTGCGGCTCTTCGCCGGTATTTACTTGAACGAAGCAGCGCGGGCGCTTGCCCGCTCGTTCCATCTCTTCGGCGAGGACCCGAGCGAGTTTGGGCCGATCCACGGTCTGTATGGCGTCGAACAGCGATACCGCATCCCTCGCTTTGTTCGTCTGAAGTGGACCAATGAGGTGGAGTTCAATATCTGGGTGTAGCTCCTTCAGAGCGGGCCACTTGCCCAAGGCCTCTTGCACGCGGTTCTCTCCGAAGACGCGCTGGCCCGCCTCGATAGCATCCTCGACAGCCGCGGCTGGCATGGTCTTGCTGACGGCAACAAGCTCAACGGAGCCGATAGGCCGGTCCGCGCCTTCGCACGCAAGACGTATCTCCTCCCGAACGAGGTTGAGCCGGCCCGGAATCTCAGCAGCAGAGTGAGTCTCAGCGGTCATACGGAATACCTGTTCCCACATTAGCCGGGGCATTGCCCATGTCCAAGGGCGCTTGGCCTGGCGATCTGTGTCGAGTCAGGGCGCGCTTGACCCGGTTAGCGATTTGGTTTCGATTGCCGCGCAATCGACAAAACCGTTGGGGTGACCATGGCCGCGGACCGCTACGACGCGCCGGCACGTGAAAAACACTGGCAGAAGGCCTGGGACGATAAGGGCCTCTTCAAGGCTGAAGAGGACGACAAGCGCCCAAAGTACTACGTGCTCGAGATGTTCCCCTATCCGTCGGGTCGAATTCACATGGGCCATGTGCGGAACTACACGATGGGCGATGTCGTCGCTCGGTTCATGCGCGCACGCGGTTACAACGTCCTTCATCCCATGGGTTGGGACGCCTTCGGCCTTCCGGCCGAGAATGCCGCTATCGAGCGCGGTGTCCATCCTCGGCAGTGGACCTACGACAATATCGCGACAATGCGCGGCCAATTGAAAAGCATGGGTCTGTCGCTGGATTGGTCGCGAGAGATCGCTACGTGCGACCTGGACTACTACCATCAGCAGCAGAAGCTATTTCTCGATATGCTCGCCGCTGGTCTTGTGGACCGCAAGACAAGGAAGGTGAATTGGGATCCGGTTGATAACACCGTGCTCGCCAATGAGCAGGTCATCGACGGGCGAGGTTGGCGCTCGGGCGCGCTCGTCGAGCAGCGTGAACAGCCAGAATGGGTTTTCAAGATCACCGACTATGCGCAGGACTTATTGGACGCACTCGAAGCGCTCGAGCGCTGGCCGGAAAAAGTGCGTCTAATGCAGGCCAATTGGATTGGACGCTCCGAGGGCTTGTTGCTGAAATTCGAAACGGCGTCCGGCACAGCACCTGACGGCTTCGATACGGTCGAGGTCTTTACAACGCGTCCTGACACGCTCTTCGGCGCGTCCTTCGTTGCCATTGCTCCCGATCACTCGCTCGCCCAAGCCGTTGCGGCTTCCGATCCAGAAGCCCGCGTCTTCGTCGAGGAGTGCCAGCGACACGGTACAAGCGCCGCAGAACTCGAAACGCTGGAGAAGAAGGGCTTCGACACCGGCGTGCGCGTCGTTCACCCGACCATTGGGGGGGGCGAACTGCCCGTCTACATCGCCAACTTCATCCTTATGGATTACGGCACGGGCGCCGTCTTCGGCTGCCCGGCGCACGACCAACGTGACTTAGAGTTCGCCCGGGCCTATGAGCTCCCGGTTCTCCCTGTCGTAATGCCGTCAGGCGCCGATCCAAAGACATTTGAGATCGGCGACGAAGCGTATACGGGCGACGGTACGCTGTTTAACTCGGGGTTTCTCGATGGCTTAGCCGTCCCGGACGCAAAGAACGCGATGGCCGATCGCTTAGCGGCGCGGGAGGTCGCTGGAGCGCCTCAGGGCGTGCGCCAGACGCAATTCCGCTTACGAGACTGGGGCATTTCGCGCCAGCGCTACTGGGGTTGCCCAATCCCCATGATTCATTGCAACGCCTGCGGGCTGGTGCCCGTTCCGGACGAAGACCTTCCTGTCGAACTGCCCGAAGACGTCACGTTTGATGTTCCCGGTAACCCGCTCGACCGGCATCCCACCTGGAAGGACGTGATCTGCCCCAAATGCCGCGGGGCCGCCGTTCGCGAGACCGACACGATGGACACATTCGTCGACTCGTCCTGGTACTTCGCGCGCTTCTGCTCGCCTCGCGCAAAAGTACCCATGGACCCAAACGCCGTGGGCTATTGGCTGCCAGTCGATCAGTACATTGGTGGCGTGGAGCACGCGATCTTGCACCTGCTCTATGCTCGGTTTTTCACACGCGCAATGCACAAGACCAGGCACGTTGCTTTAGACGAGCCGTTCCAGGGCTTGTTTACGCAAGGCATGGTGACGCACGAGACGTACAAAGACGAAGCCGGCAAATGGCTCTTCCCCGAGGAAGTCACCACCCAGGGCGGAAAGTCTGTACACGTCTCAACTGGAGCGCCGGTGACGATCGGCCCCGTCGAATCCATGTCGAAATCGAAAAAGAATGTCGTCGATCCGGACAGCATTATCGGCACCTACGGTGCGGATACAGCGCGATGGTTCATGCTGTCCGATACACCGCCAGAGCGGGATATCGAGTGGACCACGGGTGGTGTCGACGGCGCGCATCGTTTCTTGCAACGCCTCTGGCGCCTCTCCGGCGACGTCGCGCAAAAAGGCGCGCCTCCGGGATCGCCTTGCCCGACCGACTTGGACGACGACGCCCTTGCGCTGCGCCGGGCGACCCACAAAACCATCGCTGCGGTCACCAGCGCCGTCGAAAGGCTCAGATTCAATTCAGCCGTCGCGCAGATTTATGAGCTCGCGGGAACGCTGTCTTCCGGTCTTCAAACCGACGAACTGTCCGAAGGGCAAGCCTTCGCACTTCGAGAGGCCGCCGAGGCTCTCGTACGGCTGGCCGCGCCTATGGTGCCACATTTGGCGGAGGAATGTTGGAAAATACTTGGAAATCAGGGGCTTGTAGCCGAGCAAGCCTGGCCAGAGGCTGATTCTGAGCTGCTGACCGAGGACACGGTCACAATCGCCGTGCAGGTAAATGGCAAAAGGCGGGGCGAATTGACGATTGCGCGAGACGCCGTGAAGGAAGATATTGAGGCAGCGGCGCTTGCGCTGGATCCAGTCGCGCGCGCCATTGAGGGACGGGAAATTCGGAAGATTGTGGTCGTGCCACTGAGGATCGTCAATGTGGTCGCGTAGTCGCGCCTTTGCTGCGCTTTTGGTGGCTGCCATCGCTGGGCCGGCCCTGGCCGGTTGCGGCTTCCAACCGCTTTACGGCAGCAGGACGACAACTGCCAGCGGGACCCAGCTCTCGGAGGCCATGGCGGCGGTTGACGTTCAACCAATCCCAGGCCGTGTCGGACAGAAGGTCCGCAATGAGCTGATCTTCTCCAACAACGGCGGTAGCCGGCCAGCGCCGCCGCGCTACAAACTCACCATTGCCCTGAAGGAGCAGGATATCCAGCAGCTCGTCCAGGTCACGGGTAACGCGCGTGGACAGGTCTACCAACTACAGGCCCAGTACAAGCTTGTTGATGTCGCCAGCGGCCGGGTACTGCATGAAGGCACAGCTGTTTCGCGCGCGCCATACACTCGATTCCAAGAAGTCTTTGCCAATGTCCGAGCCCGTTACAACGCCGAAGACCGGGCGGCCAAAACAGTTTCGGAGAGCATAAAGAGCCAGCTGGCGGCCTATCTTGCGACGACATAGCCAACGCCGACAGCAGGGCCCTCTTCTGAGGGCTTGCGGGCACTAAAGCTGCGTGGTGGCCTAGCCCCATGGTTGCCTACAAAGCCGCTGCCGTTCCAGCATTTTTGCGCGCCCCTGACCCTTCTTGCCGGGCCATGTTGGTCTATGGGCCAGATGCGGGTCTCGTCTCCGAGCGGGCCGCTACTCTCGCACAGGTCTTTGCCGAGAGCCTCGGACAGGACACAGAAGTTGTGCGCCTGGACGACCGGGATTTCGCGGAGGACCCTGGACGCATTGCGGTGGAGTGCCGAACACCATCAATGTTCTCGTCGAGCAAGATCGTACGCGCAAAGGCCGGTGTCCGGCTCGATGTCGGTACGCTCAAAGCCCTGTTCGAGGAACCCGCGGATAACCCGCTTATTGTTGAAGCAGGCAACTTACGTCCCGATTCGGCTTTGCGAAAACTTTTCGAGAAGCACGGCGAGGCGGTGGCGCTCCCCTGCTATGCAGCTGAACGGGACCTCTCGGATCTGATTGACGCCGAGCTGGCGAAGAGCAACCTGTCCATCGACCGAGAAACAAAAGCGTATCTGATGGGGCGCCTTGGCGCCGACCAGGCGCTCTCTCGAGGCGAGGTCGCAAAGCTTGCCCTCTTCGCACAAGGATCAAGCGAGGTTACACACGACGACGTTGCGGCGATCGTTGGCGATGCGGCCGAGATCGCGCTCGATAATTTCGTCTATGCCGTGAGTGCGGGCGATGCTGCGGTAGCTTTGCGCGAACTTAATCGTTTGGCCGCGTCGGGAACAGATCGGACTGTGGCACTCGGATCTCTGTCGCGCCATTTCACCAGGCTCTACGTCGTGGCCACACATCCCGGGACGCTGGAAGATGGCGCGAAGAAGCTGAGGCCACCCCTACACTACAAGCGACGCGACATGTTCCTCAGCCATTGCCGCAAATGGGGCACCAGGCGCTTGGCAAGCGCTTTACCCTTAATTCAAGAGGCCGTGCGCCGAACCCGCCGCAGTCCAGACTTAGCCTCGGCCTTCAGCGAACGCCTTCTTCTCGCGCTTGCGTCGAAGGTTTGACGCCACGCCACCGCGTTCTTATGGATAGGCGCAGATCACCAACCGAGGGATGCGCGATGGATCGCAACACTGCCGGTCTCGACCCGGTCACGTTTGAACGCCGCAACAGGCTATTCATGCTCTTGCAAGCTCGGGCCTTCCGGCGGGGAAAGGTGATTCTCGCCTCTGGAAAGGAGAGCGAGTACTACTTCGACATGAAGCCGGCGATGCTCGACCCCGATGGCGCGGAGTTGATGGCTGAGCTGATTCTCGATGAGCTTAAGGGAATCGACGCGGACGCCGTCGGTGGTCTTGAAATGGGCGCGGTTCCCCTCATTGCGCCGGTCGCAATGAAGTCCCCCACATATGGACGGTATCTGCCTGGGTTCTTTGTACGCAAAGCGGTCAAGGATCATGGCACCGGGAAGCGCGTCGATGGAAACGACATTGCTGGCAAGGCCGTTGTCATTCTCGAAGACGTAACAACAACCGGCGGATCTGCTATGGATGCCGTCAAGGCTGTCGAAGATGCAGGCGCCACCGTATCCCTGGTGATATCGATTCTAGATCGAGGAGAGGGTGCGGCAGAGCTCTATGCCGAAGCAGGCGTTCCATTCAAGTCGCTGTTTACAGCTGATGAGTTTCTTGCGGCCGATCCAGCATAAGGTCCGTGTACGTCTTAATTCGGAGCTTAACGCTTAGGTGCTCGCATCAGCCTTTCGCGCAAGTCCTCGAGCTGATCGAAGTTCGTATAGCGAATGCGCAACTCGCCGCGCTCACCGCGACCACTTCTAATCTCAACCCGCAGACCTAAGGCCTCGTGCAATTCCGTCTCGGCGGCACGCGTGTCGGCGTCCTTGCCAGCCTTTTGCTTTGTCTTGCCCTTCGATTTTTC
>NZ_JBZMXT010000059.1:0-13513 GCF_058506495.1 Methyloceanibacter sp.
AGCAGGTGCAAAAAAGAAAGCCCGGATTTTGGGCCGGGCTTCAGGCTAATTGATTGTAGCTGGTTGATGCCGCAATACGCCGAAGAGCCTATTCTCTATCGACGCATGAACCTCGGCATTAGGCGTGTGTCTTTCTCATCTAAATTCTCTTTGCAGAACTTCCTCCAAGCACGACGCTGCTGTGGGTCGTCGGGATATTTTGTCTTTGCGATTTCCCTGCAAGTGTCTCGCATCTCGGCGTGCGCAGGCGAGGGCTGCAGGGAGAATGTCAATACAAAGGTCAACCCAATCGCGGAGAGTAGTAATTTCTTTGACATCGCTTTGCTCCTTAGAGGTTTGCCAACAGCAGAGGCGTGACTGATTTGGACTGAGCCATCATGTGCTTCCCCCGCGCAGGCTGAGTGTAGCAGACAAAAAGAAAGCCCCGCAGCCAGCAAGCAGGTATGTGGCGCGGGGCTCCCTCCTTGGGCTCACCTCAAACTTCTAAGAGGGAGCGCGTTCGGGTCAGGGACACTAACCCGCCGCGTGTCGTTGTTAGCACCAAGACTCTCACCGGGTCACGCTGCAATGCAAACCATCGACAGGCAGACAAAAAAAGCCCCGGCGCGTGAGCACCAGGGCTGAAAAGACGTTGCGGCAACCCGCTAGGAGCCGCGACATGCCTGCTTCTCTCCCGAAGCGATGAAATAAGGGAAGTGAAGTCTGCTCATATCCCTAACACTGTGCCGTCCCCGCCAAGGCTGAGTGCAACAGACAAAAAGAAAGCCCCAGCGCGGGGGCACTAGGGCTTAGGAGAGTACAACGCCAAGGCTTCATCGGGGGGCAGAGGCGAAGCCTTAACGAGTCACCTACCTTACGCCGAGCCCAAACATTTGGATCACTGGACGGTGCAGGCAAGCAAAAGCCCCGGCCAGGGAGGGAAGACCGGGGCTTTGCTAGTTGGTACAAGCTTAGCGCGGCATATTCGTCTGGTAGGGGTTGGGGAAACCGTCGGCCAGAACCGGTGCGCCAGAAGCTGCGAGAATCGTCAGTGCGAGAAGTGCCTCTTTCATTGTATCTCTCCTAATCTGTGCCCCGTCTGCAATATTGCTGTCGGGCTTATCATGATTAGAAGGTAGAAACTGGCAGCGCGTATTACCAATGACGCTGTGTCAGAACGACGTGCTCGAAACCTCTCGCTCGTTCACGCCAGTGTGTGGGCTCCGTGTAAGCGATACGGGGCTAGGAGTGTCGTCTACCGACGGTCTTTGTAGCCAGCGCAAGGAGGGTGCTACTTGCCCTCAGAGGGCTTTAGGCGCTTCACGACATCGTGGTGTTCGGCCTCGGCTTCGTCGCGCTTGGCGCGTGCGAACCGCACAGCCGGATCATCAGTGTTGCCGTGAGCAATAAGCAACGCCTTTTCATGTACGCCGACCCAAAACTGCACCTGCTCATACGTTCTGTCCCATGCCTCATAGAGCGACGTGTCGTCGTCAGTCATGTGGAAGCCCCCCGTGCTTTCCCCCGCGCGCGGCTTATGTCCGCTTTGGGTCATTAGCTGACATCAGCGAGCGGATACGCGAGGTCCGTTTTGCCCCCCAAAGCAGACATGCTGGCTACCAAGATCTACGTCAGCTAAGTGCCAAAAGCAGACATAAACCAAACGCCTGCGGGGGCACGTTCGATACATCCGACAGTAACTAGCTATCCATATGATGGCGTTTCTTGCCGAGTCGTCTCACCGCCGCGATTTCCCTTGCCCATTCGTTGAACGGACGTGCCGGTGTTCCACCCATACGAGCCCCGCTCGGTACATCGTCCTTTACGTGAGCCATGCCAGCGATCAAAGCTCCATCGCCGATCCTCACATGTTCGACCACACCCGACTGTGCGCCGAGTATGACGAAGTCGCCAAGTTGTGCCGATCCCGCTATGCCCGTTTGGGATATAATGATGCAGTGACGGCCTATGACTACGTTGTGGCCGATTTGGACAAGGTTATCGATCTTCGTTCCCTCGCCGATTTGCGTATCCATCAGAAAGCCCCGATCAACTGTGGAGTTCGCGCCCAAATCGACACCATCGCCAATGATCACACGGCCAATTTGGGGGATCTTGAAGTGCCCTTCCGAGCTCATGACGTAACCAAAGCCGTCCTGGCCAACACGGCAACCGGCATGGAGGGTAACGCGATCGCCAATCAAGGCATGTGTTACTGAGGCGCCAGGGCCCACATAGCAATTGGATCCGATGAACACGCGATAGCCAACCACAGCTCCCGCTGCAATCGTGGTGCCGGCGCCTACCTTTGCCTCACGGCCAATGATCGCCCCGGGCTCGATCGTGGCGCTTTCGTCAATTTCGGCGGTCGGGTGAACCAGTTGGCCGCTTGAGGTCGCTTGCGCCGAGTACGCTTCAGGTTGAAGAGAAGAAGGATAGAGAAGCCCAAGTGCTATCGCGAAGGCCCGGTGGGGCACGTCCGCTATCATTGGTACGACACCTGCTGGAAGAAGGCTGATGTCGGTCTGCCTTATCAGACAGGCCCGAGCCTTCGTAGCGATTAGAGCCTTGGCATGCCTGGGGCCAGTGCAAAAAGTGAGGTGCGTGGCAGACGCATCACCCAGTGCTCGCAAGTCATCAATTTCAGCCAGGCCATCGTCGGCACAGTTCAACTCAGCACCGACCGCGTCGGCAACGTGCCTGAGTGAGATGGGGTCCCCGCGGTCAAAAAAGCCAGGATGTTCCACGGTTCCTCCAAGACTGAGATCGAAACGGCACGGGCCATTCGTTGACCAGGCCGCCAGGGCGAAAGGAGAGGTTGGTCACCTTTCGGGCAGGAATAAACGCGATGAGCTGTTGTTTCGGGTTAGGGGTCACCTGCATCGGTAGCGGCAGGTGCATCCGGATCGGTCCCATCGACGCGCTCCGCTTGGCGTTTGGCCGTCTCTTGTTCAAGCCGCTTGAGTTTTTCCTGCTTCTTCCGCAGCTTCGCCCGCTCACGCTCGGCTTTCTGAAAGTTGTAGTTCGGCTTAGCCATTTGCACCTCGGTGTTCTTGTTTGGCAGCGATCAAGTTTGCTTCGACCTGCGCACTCTTGGGCGCTTGGCGGGTGCAGGCTTGAGTGCCGCCTCTGCCCTCTCGGCAGCTTCCTTGGCTAGTCGAAGTTCGCGTAGGCGGGCTGTCTTTTTTGCCGTCGCTTCACGTTCCCGTCCTTGATCGCGCATCAAATTGTCATGGCGCTGCTGACTTTGGCTACGAACCAACTCGGCACTACGCTTGGCTGCTGTCATGCGCGTGGTAAGTGACGTTCTCATGTCAAGCCTTTGTGACAGTTCGGCATCCGATGTTGGACATCCGGTGGACGTGTTCGAGAAAAGCTAACAAGCCGCCCCCGAAGGGGCGGCTCTTATTCATCGAGACGTTCGTCCGAAAAGACTACGCGGCCTCAATGGTGCTCACAGCGGTCTTGCCGCTGCGGCGATCGACTTCGGTGTCGAACTTGACACTCTGACCTTCGGCCAGGTGCGCGATGCCAGCACGCTCCAGCGCGGTGGCGTGTACGAACACGTCATTGCTGCCATCGGCGGGAGCAATGAAGCCGAAGCCGCGATTGGAGTTGTAAAACTTAACGGTTCCCGTATTCATCGGGGTTCCTTTCGTCCAAGTGTATGCAGTTGTGCCTGAAGGCGCGCAGAGCCGCGCCCCGAAGCGAGATTGTCGATGTTTGGGAGGGTCTGAAACGCGCGCTTGTGCGCTACGGCCAATTGTCCGGCCAAATGTCGATCACTCTGTATAGTCGCATTCAATGGAAAGCACAAGGTGTCGTGCACGGCGCCATCTCGTGCAACGGTTGCTTGGGGCGATAAGCAAACGGTTGGTCTGCGAGCTAAAGACGTCAGCCGGGCGCAAGAAGCGGTTCGCTACTGCGAACTTTCAAGGACGCCGCAGTGCGATTTAACTAGGTCAGGTGAGTACTGGCGACGTATGCTTGATTAGATCGAAAGTCTGTTCATTCGACATCCTATCTCGGCTCCTTCATGAAACTTTGAAGTAGAGCCGAGGAGGGAGCCACGCGCCCGCGCATAGGGCTGCGGGGCTCCTCTTCTAAAATCACAGGGAAGAAGCGCGGAGGCCCTCTTGGTAGCGTTGCTAGGAGCTATTCACCGTCGTCCTGCTGTTCAAGTCAACTCGACCAGCAATTCTGAAATGAAGCTGACATCGATCTCATCGGCCAAATGCCCATCATGCCCAGGCCAGCTAATCAGGCTTTGACGCCTCAGGTCGGTTTGCGTCACTGTTTCCGTGGATGAGCCGGTGGACGAAACGGAGCTTGCCCATGACCTTCGGCGCCAGGACAAAGGGATATAGTTCTTGCTGGCCCATGCTGTGGTTGAGGCCGTTGACCGCATACGTAAGTGGCAACCATTCGGCGATCAATGCATCGAAATTGTTTTGACGGAATGGATCAAAATCGATGTCCATCTCGAGCGCGGCGTTGCGGCCAGCTTCAGGGCGCACGCGCAGACCGAAGGCGGCGGCCGTCTCTAAAGTATCGACCATGTGCAAATAGTGCGCCCAGGTTTCCGCGAAGTCCTCCCAGGGGTGGGCGCTGGCGTAGCTACTAACGGACCGATCCTGCCAGCCGGGCTTGCCCCCTTTTGCATAGTGGGCTTGCAGGGCGGATCCGTAATCGTATCGCTCGTCGCCAAGCTCCTACCGAAAGGCTTCGTGCCAGACACCACCCCCGTACAAGTCGCTCCCAATAATAGTGGCCAGACTCATGACGGAAATGTCCAAGGAGGGTGCGGTAGGGTTCCGCCAGGTCTCGGCGATGACGTTCGCGTTCCGCATTATCGGCCTCAGAGATATCTTTGGTAATCAGTCCCTGGCTATGGCCTGTGATAATCTGTGGGCCTTCTCAGAACGTCGCGCCCGAACCCGCGAGAAAATCAAACGCAAGTCCCTTCTCGGCGTCGTCGAACTTGTTGACTAGCGGCAGACGATGCCGCAGCAACCCAAAGACAAGGCGGTGTTTGGCAGCTTCCAAACGTCGCCAAAGAAGTAAATTCTCTGGTTCATCGAGGTTGGGGGTCGTCCGATTGAGTTGGCAAGCACGGCAGTGTGTTTCTGGCGCGTCCGCCGGAACGAGCCAACTACAGACATCGTAGGCAGTATTGGAGCAGAAGCCGAAAGCTGCCTCGGCGTCGCCCAGCGCATGCCAGCGGCCACAGCCGTCGCCCGTAATGGTGGCCAAGTTCTCTCGATCCGGCAGATAGCCCAGAACGTGCCCGCAACGCTCGCACCGCGTGTTCTCGAAATAGAGCAACTGACCGCAGTGCTGGCATTCGAACAACTTCATTGTGCACTGATCACGGACTGCACAGAATTGCTTTCCTTAAGAGAGCGATCGAAACAAAATCGATGTTGGACCCGCCGTTGGGGTCGACGATGTGCCGGGTAAGCTGCGGGCGTCGGTTCAATGGTCTGCCGAAGATTGAAGCTTGCTCCTGGACCCGACGTCTTGCACTCAACTGGAAGTGTGCCGCTTCAAGGGGTAGTCAGCGTCTTCGTAAAGCGCTCGAATTCCGGCTCCGTCGAACCGAGCCCCGTCGACTACAAGATGCGTGCCCAACAGTAGCTCTGAAGGCAGCTCTTCGACCGCAAACTTCACAGCCTCTGCTGCAGAGTCGAAACGCCTGTACCCAATCGAACCTATTGGACTTGCACCGACATTCCGTTGTCTCGGATAGAGTTCGGCGGGAGTGTTGTAATCAAGTTTAGCCATAGACTTCGCTCCTTGCGTGAGGTTGATCGTGACGTGCGGTCTCCGCCTCAGCTACGCCGGGTCACGACAGCTGTCCCCTCCTCGCTTGCGATGCTCGGGTGTGGGCATATCAAGCTCCAAGGTGAGTCTGTCGGCCTCGATGATGGCGATTGTACCGTGGCGCTGACGCGTAGCTGCTTGAATGAAAACATCTCGCTTGTTGCCATCTGGAGTAACGTAGCAGAATCTCCTCCGGCAACATGATCGAAGGCTTTGAGAGTGCTGCCGAGGCGGGTAACTGCGCTGTCGCGGCGAACTACTGCGCACGGACTACAGACATGGTGTCTCGCCACGCAGCGACTTCAGCAGCGGCGCACGCTCAAGAATGGTTCCAATATTGTCGTGAGCGCGGGGCCAGCACCCATCGTCGGGTGCGCCATCACTTGCGTGTATGGGCCGGTCTCGTCAGATAAGCAAGGTCGAATGTCGTGCCCCTCCTCGCGCGGCCTCAGTATCGATCAACGATCGCGAGCGTTCACTGCGATGCCTCCACCTCGTAGGTCCACACTTTGAAAGACTTGAGGAAATGAGGTCCAAATGAATTGATGAGAGGAACATCGGCAGCGTCTCGTCCTCGGGCGACCACAATCCTGCCGATCCTGGGAATGTTGTTGCGTGGATCAAATGTATGCCACTGGCCATCGAGAAACACTTCCATCCAAGCGCTGAAATCCATTGGATCAACCACTGGCACCCCGATATCGCCAAGGTGGCCATTAACGTAACGCGCCGGAATGTTGAGGCAACGGCAGAACGCCACCGCCAAATGGGCAAAGTCCCTGCAAACCCCAACTCGCTCATGGAAGACTTCGAAAGCTGAACGTGTCGCGCGGGCTTGCATATAGTCGAAACGGATATGGGCATGCACAAAGTCGCAAATTGCCTGCACACGCCTCCATCCGGGAGGCAATGTTCCGAAAAAGTCCCATGCGACTTGGCTAAGCTTGTCCGTTTCGCAGTAGCGACTGCCCATAAGATATGCGAGGCAATCGCTAGGTAAGTCCGGTACGGAGATTTCTCTGGCCGCGGGGATCACGGGGTCCCTTTCGCCGTCATCCTCGATGGTGGCATCGCCCCAGATTGTGAAGTCGCCTGCGGGCGCAACCAGTCTTCGGCAGAGGTTGCCGAACAGATCGTAGTAGGTCGACACAGGGACGTTCGGCGTCGTGAAGGTTGTTTCGGGGGATCTTATATCAGCCGCGCGATCCTGATGGACCGATAGCATGCAAACCAGCGCTGTTGGCTGCTGACAGACTAAGGTCATTTCGTAGCCATAGCGTATCAGCACTGGAATCCCCTCCGCCGAGTGGCAATTGCGGCCTGAGTGTGGAACGCCTGTCCGCACCACAAGGCCAAGGCTACGGCGCGTCGCAATGAAGCGCAGGCCAAGCGGGGCTCAAAACGAACCCATTTCTTCATCTGAGAGCTAGGAATGCCGCAGGATAGTAGTGCGGCGATCGCCGAGACCACCCCAGCGTTACCGATAGACTCACTGCAGTAACACGTACAGCGGCCCTGCGTCTCCTTCGCCAAATGGAACGGTCGGGGGGTGACGGCAATAGAGAACCGGAGTTACCGCTGCCGTCCCTTCTGCTTTGGGCCGACAAAACCGATCTGCTCCAGAATGACCAAGGGCGACGAGGTGATAATTTCCTCGCATATCATTCCAGGGTTATCAGCGATTTTGTACCTAAATCCGCCCTGCCAATACCGCTCTGCCTGCCCCGCGAGAGTTTCGCCAGGGGCGTTTAGCGTCATGAGGCTGTAGTCGGCGATGTGTTGGGGGGCATCTGGCTCAAGCTTCTCGACAGCGTAGAGATAGTGGGCGCGGACATCGTTCCTGAATCCAACGCGCACAAAGAACTCTAGTTGGGCTTGCGTGGGGCACCCATAAGCGGAGTTGAGCCTACTCGGCAGATGGTTGAATCGCTCTTGGCGGATACGTTCGAAGACCGGCTCGGCTTCCCAATAGGGATGTGTCTTACCCTTCTTCCTGACAATGCGGCCCCAGTTCCCTGGCCGAACGACGTTGCCAGCTGTCTCGAGCGTTGGGCTCGAATGAAAAAAAATCATTGTTCTTTGATCCTCGCGCACCTCAGCGCCTATGCCGGCGCCGAAACGCATCCCTTTGCGTCAATGGCCCCGTCGTCCTGCACGATGTGGCTCTGGGTATGGCCTTGGTCTGAGGCCTGTGCATCTAGCCTGTCATCCGATACGCGAAGCCGCCTCAATTGGGTTCCACCGCGCTGGCGGAGCATAACAGAAAAAAGGCCCCCGACATTCTGCAGTGACGAAAGTAAGGGACGTTGATCAACGTGGCGTAGCCGAAGGGCTTATCCGTCCCTACGTCCGCTTTGGGTCGGAAGCGTAACTTGCACGGTCGACCGACCATGTCCAGTTTACGCCGTTAACCTGACATCCCCAGCCTCGCGACTAAGGTCAGCTAAGTGCCATAAGCGGACATCTGTCTAAACTGTCGCGCCTCAAATTTATAATCTCGTCATTTCTTACTCGTATGCCTTACGCTCACGGGCGTAGCCTAGCGGCATAGATTGTGCGCGCGCGTCTAACCTACCTACCGAAGAATTGAAGGTTTGGAGAGAGCTTTGAAAGACACGACGGGCGCGACCAATAGCGAAGTAGGTGTGTCGGAACTTGAGAGCGATGAAGAGCTAGAACGCGCCCTTCGTCGTGAGCTAAGTGAAATGGTCTGCACCAAAGGTGCGAGTGACCCCAATACCATGTTGGAAATTGTTCTTGGCGGCTTAGGAAAGAATGCCGACAAGGTTTGATCTAGGTGCGCTGTTGGCTACCTGGCGTTGGAGTAGTCCACGGTCCAAAGGGTCGGACGGCCATCGAGGCGCAGGTCAACGCAGGCCTCAGAGCTAACAAGCCGCCCCCGAGGGGACGGCTCTGAGTTCACCTAGGTTGCTGGTTCCAAAGGAACTATGCAGCCTCGATATTGGCAACGGCGGTCTTGCCGCTGCGGCTGTCAACTTCAGTATCAAAAGAGACCTTCTGGCCTTCGGCTAGCCCGCCGATGCCGGCGCGCTCAAGCGCGGTGGCGTGAACAAACACGTCCTTGCTGCCGTCTTCCGGCTCGATAAATCCGAAGCCTTTTTGGTCGTTGTAGAATTTCACAGTGCCCTTGATCATAAGGGGTCGTCCTTTCGCTGTAGTTGGTTGCAATTCCGCTCAAGGCCGCACCGGAGCGCAGCCCAAAACCTATTCGTCGATGTTTGGAGGGTCTGAACGTGCGCCTGGCAATCAGCGAGGGCGAAACGGCCATATTGTCCGGCCCAACTCGTTGTCATGAAAGAGCGAAGTGCGACACTTACAAGGCTGCACTTCATTTTCTGAAGGTTCGTTGCCTTGATGCGTCGATTCGAGTAGAGCCCATCTATAGAGCGTAGATGATTTCACGACTCGCTATTCCGCTCGGGAAGGCGCATAGTCAGACATCGTCCGCTAAAGTAACCACAGGCTCCGACCGCAGAGAGTGGGGACACTCCCGCCTGCAAAAATCTGTGCGGTGAGAAGTAAACCAAAGCCGCATCCGAATTTGTTTGTGCGAGCTCAACACGCACGCAGACTCAGAGCAGACCTTGGACTTCGGATTCCTATTATCGAATCGATCGGCATGCCGCACATGCCGTTTGGGATGGGCACTATGACAGACTCCCTCGACCATAAGAGCCGAGGCGCTCTGAAAAACCGCGGCGTCATCGCGTATATGCCGAGACGCTCGATTGGCGTCTTCTCGTTCCTGCTTACGGGAGCGGTATTTGCCGCGGCGCTGATCCTGACCCTTAGTCGTGGCCCTTGGTGAAGGCCGTGACAACTTCTCTAAACACAGCCCCACGCAAGCGTCACAACTCAACCCGTAGCCCCGAAACGTTTTACGAGAGATCAGTATCACTGGACCCCGCGCATACAAAGGCAATGGAGCGCCGGTCACAGCCGCGCAGCACACGCACCTGCCTGTCGGAAGTCTATTTGACCAGCCTCGCATTGGCTGCCACTTCCGATGTCTGAATACCACGCTAAACGTTGCAACCAATGTCGCCGATCCCTCATGGAGATAGCGAACCATGGCCAACAACTGTGCGGATGCCTGACATGCAATCTTTGGGCGCCCGTCGATGGCAAACGCTGGGTAAGGCTGTCCGAGGAAGACCTGCGTTCACTTCATCGGTTGCTGCGTCCGAGCCTAGATAGGTAATGAAGGGCGCGAGAACGGTATCACAACAATTAAGGTCGTCTAGATGAGAGCTACGAAGATTGAACGTTGCCCGAAGTGCGGGGCCTACTGCCTTCCCGAAACACATTCAACGGATGCTTGCGCGCGGATCGGACGTCTTCATGGTCTGAATGAGTCACACATTAGCAGACGGCCGTCTGAAAACCCTGAGCCTTCGACCCAACAAGAACCCAAACAGCGAGGGCTTGAATCGGTCTCAAGAGCTGGGATTTTTGCGAAAGGTTGGCGATCCCTGCTAGCAACGACAACACGGATAACATTTGAGCTTGGTCGTCGTAGCTGTTCTGCTCTGGGTTGGAAACGGACTTGAGGCTTGTTGGCCTTTACCCGTGTCTAGCCCCCTTGGCCTGTACCACTTCGCGGCTCGTTACCCTGTGAGTACGTCTACTTCGACCATCATGCGGGAAAGCCGATCCCGTAAGATATTTGCGTTAGTAGAATCGCTTGGCCAGCAACAGCGGGCTTACAAACATTCACAGCCATTCGCCGTGCCTCATTGAAAGCTTACCTTTCACCTGGTTTTGACGCGGTCCCTGATCCTGCTTCCGTCAAAAGCTCCTCTAGTTCGGCGAGTCTCTTTTTAATGCGGCCGATGGATTGATCTGTTGTATCAACCCAGCCGTCGCCTTGGTCCTCACCTGTGCGCACCTTTCCCGACTCCAAGAGTTCGAGCTGCTGTAGCAGGGTGGCTTGTTCCTGTTTGCTCCACGCGATGAATCGACCGGGGTCTGGCATAATTGAATATCCTCAAATCTTTTGCGGCGGCTTGGCAACATTCACGGCAATGCGCCGCAAATCTGCCGTCAATGGAGCACCTCGCAAAAATACTCTCCCGAAATAGCAGAGCGCGAGACGTCCTTGTTGTACGGCGCAAGCACCTCTTCGCATACGGCGAGATTGTTGGGGTAACCGTGGACCGTTGCAAAGTACGTGACGGTACCGAGAGAACGCTTCTTCATAGCAACAGCATGGTTTCCTTCGACTGTATGTTGCCGAAAGAAGTTCTCGACATCGTTCTCACTAAGATTGTTGTTTTGGGCGACGGCACGGTTGCCCTTCCCGTCGCAGACCATAAGCAAGTTGATGGCCATAGCCGGAGCGAGTAGAGCAATGATCAATCTGTTAGTCATGACATCCTTCCTCGTTAGACGTACTCAACAAACCCTAGCAGCCTAGCAACATTCACAGCGACTCGACGCGCCAGCCTATGGCTTGGAAAGCGTGTTAAAGTAGTGTCCGACGTGATTTGCCGATTCGGCGCAAGCCGTGTCTTTTCCACAAACTGAGAGGTTCACTATGCCGGGCATGATCGCTTTGCCACTCGCCTATGCCCTGAAATACTCGCCGTTTATCATTATCGCCCTAGTCGCCTACCTAATATGGCTGACAAGGGACTAAACTCGAAGCACGGAGATTTGTTGAGTTCGGGTCAAGCAGCTCTGCACGCTCGGTTCTGGGCAACCCTTCCCGCACACCGCACGTCGTAAATCGGGGAAGTCCTCTTCGGGTCATTAGCTGACGTTGCGTCGTCTGAGAAGCGGGTCCGCTTTGGGTCATTAGGCGATATCGGAAAGCGGCATCGTGACAACCGCTATGTGCCCCAAAGCTGACATCCTTGGCTTCGTCATTGACATCCCTTAGGTGCCAGAAGCAGACGTTAGGCCAGCCTCACTTGCTGGCATTGCTAGAGCTGGTCATTCCGCTGCGGATTCGGCCTTTTCGCCCGGCATGCTAATCTCTCCGTATTCAACTTCATATGTCAGCATCTTGCGGCGCGGCTCCTAGCGGGTTGTCGCGTCGTTCCATAGATGACTGCCGCGGTGGAAACGCCGGGGGTTTTTTGTCCGCCCGTCTATGGGTTCCGCTGCAAGGTGACCCCATGAGGCGCATGTGGTATCAAAGACATGCGTCGGGTTAGAGTCCTTCTCCCAGACGCGCTCCCTCTTTGGAATCAGAGGTGAGCCCAATGAGTGAGCCCCGCGCCGCAGTTTCCCCTGGCAGGCCGCGGGGCTTTCTTTTTGTCTGCTACACTGCGCTTGCGCGGGGGACGTAAAGAGGACATTGCGCGATGCGTCGGCCCTTGCTTCCCGATTAGCTCAGGAGCCGCTTACTGGCCTACGTCCTCACCCGCGATGACTACCGCGTCCGGCTTTTCTTGAACGTTCTCTTTTTTGCCACCAACCATCATGATCGTCGTGCTTTCACGGCCCGGATACCGCGCCAGGTACAGAACATTGTCGAGGTTGATGTAGAGGTTGTTCCCAGCCTCGTCCGTGCATACTGACCACTTTGCCATTCGCTTTCCTTTGCTGTCCGCGTTTCCGCTGTCAGAAGAAGAGACCATGTCTACATGCCATCGCGTTGCGGTGACTCAATATTAGCCTCACTCTGCGCGCGGGAAAGCACTGAGGGGCTTCCCATGACATCAAGACGTTTCTTAGCACCCTTGCAGGTCGAGCCGATACCGGGCGGCTATAAGGTGCTGGACGCCACTGGGCAGGCGCTGGCCTATGTCTATGCGAGAGACATAAAAGCCCAAACAGAATGGGCGAAGGTGCTCACCTTCGATGAGGCGCGTCGGATTGCGGTGAATGTTGCTCGGCTACCCGAGTTACTGATCCCCGGCCCTTGACGTGAATCAGAGCCTGAGTCCGCGTGCCTCGCTAAGTGTTGTTTGACTCACAAGGGGGTAACGCTATGAAGCATTCATTAGTCCTCGTTGCAGGCGTTGTCGCTCTTTTCTTGGTGACGCTTGCTCCAACAACCGCCTCGGCTGGCGGCGTCCGCGTGTATGTCGGACCCGGTCCCGGCTATGGTTATGCCTATCCGCGATACAGGCGAGGCTACGTTCCGCAGTACGGCGATTACCGTCCACGCGGTTACTACGTTTACCGAGTGCCACGACGATACTTAAGACGTCGCGCCCGCCGCTATTGGCGTCGTGGGTTTTAGTCGCTTAGGCTGCAGAAAATGGGGCGTTGATAGGTCACATTGATGGATACTTCGCTCTTTCTCGCCAAGTTGATCGGCCCGATTTTCGTTATCGTGGGTATCGGTCTGCTCCTAAACGAAGGTAGGTATCGCGCAATCGTAGACGAAGTGATGTCGAGCTATACGCTGCTCTATATATTTGGAGCGATAGCTCTCACCGGGGGTCTTGCCATTGTACTCACCCATAATGTCTGGGTGTGGGACTGGCCGGTGATCATCACCATTGTCGGCTGGCTGATGATCGTCCGTGGTAGTTTGCGCATCCTTATCCCTCAACAGGTCGAAGCCCTTGCCCGCAAAATGGTGGCTCGGTGGTCGGAGTTTCTTCTTATCAGCGGAGTACTCGTCATCACGCTAGGGGCGTTTCTTTGTTGGAAGGGCTTTGCTTGAGAACATATTGACTATGAACAAGTACTCGACGTGCACGCTGCTGAGACTCGCTCTTGCTGGCCAAAAAAA